>QZLA01000042.1 GCA_004796375.1 Desulfobacteraceae bacterium | reverse complement strand
CTGGAGCGGCATGCCGGTTTCCATTGCCGACGTGTTTATTTCCCGGGACCGTGCCATCGCATTTGTGATCTCGGCCGTAATCGTCATCCTGTTCTGGCTGTTTATGACCTACACCCGTACCGGAATGGCCATCCGGGCGGTGTCCCAGGATATTACCGGTGCCCAGATTGTGGGGATCGATATTGAAAAAATCGTTCTGCTGACCATCTCACTGGCCAGTGCGCTGGCAGCGGTAGCCGGCGGAAGCCTACTGTTCATGTACCCGTCCTATCCCACGGTCGGTCTTGAGCCGCTTTACATGGCCTGGTTTGTCGTAATCCTCTCCGGACTGGGCAACATTCTCGGAGCAGTGGCCGGGGCCTTCATGGTCGCACTGCTCAAGGTTATTACCGTGGAATATGTCGGTGCAGGCTGGGATTTTGTGGTGCCATCAGCGCTGATCATGTTTATTCTGATTTTCAAACCCAGCGGCATTTTCGGCTCAGATGTCCGCGGCGCTCTTGATAAATAACGCGAGGAGATTTCAATGGAAACTACGATGACAAGCCAAACAATGAATCCATTTGACAGGGTGCTTGATAAATTATGCCTGACGCCGGCAGGTCTGATCGGGCTTGTGCTGCTGCTGCTGTTGCCGATTATCCCGCCCTTCAATCAGGAATATATGCTCCGTTGGCTGATCTACTGCGGGTTTATCGGGGCCATGAGTGTCGGATTTGACCTGACCGCCGGATTTATTAATATTGTTAACTTCGGTTATATGGCGGTTGCGGGTGTGGGCGGCTACACGTCGGCTCTGCTGGTGGTGAATTTAGGATTTTCTCCATGGATCGCCATGGCTGCCGGGGCCGTGTCTTCAGCTGCCCTGGGCCTGGTTATCGGGATGATCTCTCTGCGTCTTCGGGGAATATTTGCCGCCTGTCTGTCCTGGTTCTTCGGTCTGGCCCTCATGGGACTGGCCATCAAGCTGGTGTGGCTGACCCGGGGGCCTTTGGGGCTCAGGGTTCCGCGATTGTTTGCCACCGAATCCAATGTGCCGTTCTATTTTCTGATGATTATCCTCCTGTTTGCCATTTACCTGATCTGTAAATGGATGGTCCGGTCAAAAATGGGGCTGGCATTTCAAGCCATCGGTCAGAACATGGATGCAGCCCGGACATCCGGGATCAACCCGGTGTACTACCGGGTGTTCAACTTTACCGTCTCCTGTGCTATCGCAGGGGTCCTGGGTGGGTTTTATGCCCATTTCTACGGCATCCTTACCCCGGATATGATGCATACCTCCAAGACGGTTGAAGTCTTGGCGGTTGCCTATATCGGCGGCCGGGGCAGCCTCTGGGGCGGTGCCTTTGTCGCATTTCCGTTTATATTTTTGATGGAGATCATCCGGTCCACCCTGTCCCATCTTCCCGGGTTAAACCTTGTGATCTATGCCCTTGTTCTGATCCTGGTGATGATCTATTACCCCGGCGGGTTCTCCTACTTTTACGATACCCACATCCGGACCACCAAGAACAAAGCGCTGCAATACTTTTTAAACGGAAGAAAAGAATAGTTCCCTTGACCCGGAACTGAACAACAGGTGACCCCTCAGATTGGACCTGAATAAAAACAGCATAGAGCACATCTTTCATAGCATTGATATGAACCTGATCGGGTTCCTGCCATTGCTGAATGATTTTTTTGAGGGGGTCCTTATCACGGATAAACAGGGACGGGTCCTGTTCATCAATGATGAGCAGGCCCGGATTGACGACCTCTCGCCCCAGTCCGTTCTGGGAAAAAAAGTCACGGATATCTACCACGTGGATGAAGGCGCCACCCCCACCATGCAGTGTATCCAGTCCGGTAAACCCATCAAAGGCCTGGCCTGTTATTACCGGACATCCACCGGAAAAATCGTCAACTCCATTCACAACATATTTCCGTTGTACTCAGGCAAAACCCTGATCGGGGCCATCTGTTTTGTGCAGGACTTCTCCATAATTGAGCAGCGATTTGAAACTGTGCTGCAACCGGGCAAGATTAAAAACCTGCAAAAAAGCTCAGGAACCCTTGATGCTGACAAAAAGAAACGCTTCAAAAACGGCACCCGTTTCAGGTTCCAGGATATTATCGGGTCCTCCAAGGACCTGCTTGAATCCATTGAGCTAGCCCGGCTGGCCTCCCGTTCCCCCTCACCGGTCATGCTCTTTGGCAAGACCGGAACCGGCAAGGAGCTCATGGCCCAGTCCATACACAACGCCAGTCCCCGCAAGAAAGAACAGTATGTGGCGGTCAACTGCTCGGCCATACCGGAAAATCTTCTGGAAGGAATCCTGTTCGGGACATCCAAAGGTGCATTTACAGGTGCGGTGGACAAGGTCGGCCTGATCGAAAAAGCCAACGGCGGTACCTTGTTCCTGGATGAAGTGAACTCCATGAGCCCCGGCCTCCAGGCAAAACTGCTTCGGTTTCTCCAGGAGCGGAAGGTCAGGCGGGTCGGGTCCCTGGAGGAGGTGGATGTGGATGTCAAGGTGATCTCATCCATCAACCGCAACCCCCACACCGCCATTGAAAAAAATGAGCTCCGGCCCGATTTTTTTTACCGCCTGGCCGTGGTGTTCATCCAGATCCCGTCATTGTCTGAACGGTTGAGCGACCTGCCGGTCCTGACATCCCACTTCCTGGAGAAAAAAGGGAAACTCATGGGAAAACAGGTCGTCTCCGTATCAAATACGGTCATGAACCTGTTTCGCCGCTATAACTGGCCCGGCAATGTCCGGGAGCTGGAGCACATCCTGGAAGGCGCAATGAACATGATAGACAACGATGAAACCCTCCAGCTCCACCATCTACCCTCTCACCTGGCCCTTTTTATGGAAAACAGTGCTCCGGAAACATATTCAGGGATGCCGGGCACCATCCATACGGCCCAACAGACGAGCGGCACATCTGACCCGTCCAAAAAGTCATCGAAAAAGCCCAGGAAGGAGCGCCCCCGACACTCGGAAAGCCTGGACTGGAAGAAAAACGAAGTCCACCTGATCAAACGTGCGCTTCAAAAGGCCAAAGGAAGACCTTCGGTGGCGGCAAGGCTTCTGGGCATCTCCCCGCAGCTGCTGAATCACCGGCTGAAGAAACACGGCATTGACCGGTATGAATTCCTCAAGCCCGAGGGAAACAAACCGTCAGGAACAGGAAACGCCCCCCTGCATTAGCGATTCATTGCCGGTCAGGGCTTGACAAGCCGGTCAGATCTGTTAGAAGCAAATCATGAAAAAACATCTTACAAAATGCCTGCTGCTTTTAACCCTGCCCCTGATTTTTCCGGCCTTGGGCCATGCCCAAAGGACCCTGTTGGTCGATTTCGGCACAAATGCGGCCACAACCACAACACCGTTTTCCGACTGGACACAGATCCTTCGGCACCCATCCCGCACCCAATGGATGAACCCCACAGGATATCCCGACCACCAAGGCATCGCCCTGGTCGATACGATCCCTTCAGGAGAATACGGATACTTTGGAATCCGGGGTTTAACCGCCTATCCATTTGCCAGGGGCCAGCGGATTGTGGCGACCTTTTACAACCGCTTCAGCGCTTCCCAGACCTTCAGGGGCCGGGTCAGTTTTACCGACAGTGATTCACCAGATGCGGCTGATCCCTCCCGGCCCTGGTACACCCTGTACAACCAGGATGTTCAATACGGTGTGCCGGGACAATCCCTGTTTGAATATGAATTCTTCATTACCGACAGCACCATGGTCCACCACAACAGCTCCCCTCCCAGCGCAGGGCCCCATACCCTGGTCAACATCAGCATCTACGACAACAACAGCAACTTTATCCTCACCCGCATCGAGCTGGCCGATGATGCAGATATCACGCCGCCCCAAACCCCTTCCTCAGTGACCGCTGAATTGATATCCACATCAACGGGATGCCCCCGGAATGCCATTAAACTTGCCTGGGACCACTCGATTGACCCGGGCCAGGACGCCAGGGGGGTCGCCAAATACCTGATCTACCGGAATGGTGAACTCTATGAAGAACTGCCCCAGGCCGTGATTGACAAGCGGGGAGAGACACCTTGGCTGATCGACCTCAGCGTCCGGCCCCAAACCACATATAGCTACCGGATCTCGGCCATAGACAGTGCACCGTTCGGGATGCACGCATCCCCATCCAACCCGCTGACGCGAAAGGGTAACGAAAGCGCACTGTCTGCGCCTGTGACCATTCAGACCCTGGCCTGGCAGGCACCGGGTCTGATCAACCCCTATACCGACCTGGTGTACAAGGGGGTATTCCGCCTGCCGGACAATGAAGACTGGGCCTATGCCCATCGGGGCCTGGCCTTTTACCCCAAAGGGAACCCCCAGGCATCGACCCACGGGGAACGGCCGGGTTCGCTCTACGGCATCGGGCACAACCATCGCTGCCACATCTCTGAAATCAGTATCCCTGAGCCGGTCATTACCTCGGACATCACCACCGCACCCCGGGCGCGGACCCTCAAACCGTTTACAGATATCTGGCCCAGGGTGTATGACGGCAGCCATACACCGCCGGGCGCCGGCGGCATGACCGTGGGCCTTGCCTTTCACCCGGCCCGAAACGGTGTGGCAGATCATCTGTATTACACCCTGTCCATGTGGTACAACCCGGATGCAGATTCACCCCTGATGGGCGTTTTCGACCTGTCACTGACCGGTGCACTTGGCGCGTGGCATGTGGGGGCCCTGCCGCCCGACAACATCTATCCCGGACTGCTGACCCACCTGCTGTTTGCAGCAGATCCGACGTGGGCAGACAAACATACCGGCGGCCGGAGCCTGGTGGCCGGATCTGTCGTGATTGCCGGCTCCGGCACCCCCTCAAGGGGGCCTGTACTCTATGCCACTGCCCCCTGGGAAAACGGTGCCTTACCGGCACATGACCAGGCCGTCTCCAGTGTCAACCTGCTACGTTATGAAGGGGGCACCAACTATCACCGGATGCTTCTCAACTTTACCGGTGGTGAGAATGGCGACGGTGCCGCTTGGATCCGTGCCGCATCCCGGGGGACCGTAGCCATCCAGATTACCAGAAGTGTCGGTGAAAGCTGGTATGGCGACGGCGGCGGGCAGCAGAACTGCAGTTACGACATCCCCGCCCGATCAGCCACCGGGTCCAAAGGGTACAACTATACCGGCACCGCTTCCAGGCTGATCTTTTACAACCCGTCCGACCTGGCCGCTGTTGCCGCAGGATCCATGGCCGCCCATGAACCCCAGCCCTATACCGAATATGACCTGAAACCCTTTGCCATGAAACCGTCGGGTATGTCCGCCACCGGTGCCCTGGCCTATGATGAAGAAAACAGGGCCCTGTACTTTATTGAACACAATGGCGACCCCGGTTATATCTACGGATACAGCATGATTCATGTGTGGGAGGTCAGCTCCCGTCATGTGCTCCCGTTTACCCCCGTATTGCTGCTTGAACAGGAGACCGAATGAACATCTCACCTGTCACTGAAAACGACCTGGAATCCCTTGCTGAACTGTATCAGCAGCTGCTCCCCAACGAGATCTCCATCCCGGCCATGAGAAAAGTTCTTGAAAAGAACCGGGACAACCCCAATCACATGGTCATTGCTGCAAAACTCGACGGCCGACTGGTCGGGACGCTGCTGGCCGTTGTCTGCGAGATGCTGTTCGGCCAGTGCCGATCATTTATGGTGATCGAAGATGTGGTGATCGATGAAAACAACCGCAGGAAAGGCATTGGTGCCGCCATGATCGCGTACATCGAAGATTACGCCAGAAAACAGGACTGTTCCTATATCATGCTGATCACTGACACAGACCGCAAAGGCTCCCAGACCTTTTACCGGTCATTGGGCTATCAGTCCGATGAATTCTGTGCGTTTAAAAAAAAGCTTTAATCCCCAAGGGGTACCACAATAACCTTTGGGGTGCAGTTTCCGGTCTGGGTGGTACCCGAAGGCGCATATACTTTGACATTATCAATGTACCGATCTGACGTGCTGGCCCAGATCCGTATTTTTGTAGTGGAGAAACTGCCGGTACCGACCCATGCGCTGTTAATCACGCCGCCGGTTTCATTTTCAAACCTCACCTGAACGCCACCATCGGAATAGACAAAAGTCAGGGTTCCCTCCCTTGGATCCGACTCCGGAATTGTCTTTAAATAGGGGGGGTCTTCGACCCCATCCGCATCCGTGGAATCTGCAAGTGATGGTGCCCTGCCGATATTTATTCGGTCATCCTTGAATGAAATACCGTACTTACTTCTGAATATCCCGGCAGTATAGTCTTCATTATCTGTAAGGGAAACAAACTCTACCCAGAAATCCCCCGCCCTGGCAGACCCGCCTTCAACAGCCAGGTCAAATTGAATCATGACATCATCGCCAAATGCCTGCTTGGTTTCGATATAGTCATACTCCTGAGACCATTTCAGCCGACCGTCAACAATAGCAAGGGTATTTGTCCCTCCCTCATTGGCCGCCCTCCCCAAGTCCCAGTTGGTGGTCAGGCTGCCGGAAAAATCATCATACAAAACCTGTGTCTGTTCTGCCGTACATAAGGATGAAAGGAGCAAAGAAGCCGAAATTACTAAAATGAGTGTAACGAATTGTTTCATGTCGCGTCTCCAGTATTAATAATGGGATAGTTGTCTTCAAACAGTAGCTATAGCATCTATTCGCAAACGATTAAAACACGCTTTTCGTAATTCAGGTCAAATTAAGACATTTAATTCTACCCTGTCAAGAAAAATATGAGACCGAGTTAATTTATTTGAATTAAATGATATCCCGTCCAAAACGGTGGATTACAAACCGGTCAGTTCAACTGACCTTTTGCTTTCGCCAGGACGCGTTTTCGTAGATCTCCCGGATACAGCTGTCGCAATACCCGTGGCTGAACTCTGCATTGGAGTTGGCTTCAATATAGGTTTCGATCTGGTTCCAATATCCCTTGTCATCCCTGATCTTTTTACAATGTGCGCAAATCGGAAGCAGGCCGGACAACTCCTTGACCTCTTTTAACGCCCGTTCAAGGGTCTTATTTTTATCATGTAGTGCCTTTTCGGTCTGATCCAGTTTCAATACCAGCTTGAAAAAATACACAGCCGGCAGCGGAAGAATCAGGGAGGGAGCGATGATGGATATGATCAGGCCGACCTGGTCAACATACCCCTGAAGCAGGAGCAGCAGGATAGAGGTAATGATCACAGAGAGCACCACCGTGGAGATGGTGATCAGGAAGGTAATCAAACCGATTTCATATCGCTTTAAAAGATCTAAAAGCACGATACACTCACAAATTATCTATTGGAAACAGCCTTTATTCCAGTATCCATACAAAATCTTACTAGAAATGTCAAATGCTTCGCAAACGCCGCATTTTGCTTTTTAACTCTTTTCAAATCCAATTCTGTGATATAGTACCGGATCAGAACAACAACCATGGAACCCTGCGCAAGGAGCCGTAGATGCTGGCTATAAAAAAAATTTTTACGCGACTCATTATCCGGCTGGTCAACCAGATCGACTTTTCAGCCTTGGCCGGAAAGATCGCCGGATCCCGGTTCGGGCAGCCGGTTCATGAAAAGTTCTCAAACCTCCCGCCATCCTGGGAAAACTCGGAACAGGTCCGTGATCTGGCGGTCCAGTCCACCCTGGACCAGCTCAAGGCTGAAGGGCACGATGCCGACCCGGAAGATATACAGGCCCTGATCCGGGAAATCGAGATCAAGTATGATCACGCAACCCATATCAAGGCAGCCACTGCGTTTTCTGTGATCTTTGACCAGATTTTTACCCACCAGAATTCGGATCTTCCCTTCACCTCCCTGAATAAAAGGGACCTGGCGCATATCAACACGCTCAGGGAATACAGGCAAAAGGGACTGGGGGTGGTCTACCTGATCAACCACTCATCCCACATGGATGAATTCATATTTAACGTGCTCTGGCAGCATCTGGGCCTGGGCCTGCCGGTCTTTGCCGCCGGCCAGAACATGATGGCCATCAAAAGCATTGCCAAACTACTCATGATCGGCTCATATGTGGTCCTCAGGCAGGGGGCCAGCCGGTTCCAGATGGCGGCCCTGTACAACTACTGCCGGGCCATCAGCATGGCCGGACAGCAGCAGGGGATATTCCTGGAAGCATGGCGGGGCGGGGCGAGAAGCCGTGACGGCAGCCTGCGTTACCCCAAGCGGCTGGTGACCCTCAGGGGTGCCATTGATGTTGAACAGGACCTGGTCATTCAACCGGTGGCACTCTCCTTTTCTGCCGTCCCCGAAGACCTGCCCCTGGCAGCGCGTAAAAGCGGAGTCAGCTGGATCAGGGGGATCCGGCTGTCCAAGCTGTTGCTCTATATGATTCTTTTCCCGAAAAGCTTTATCTTCCGGACCATGAAAGACCTTTACGGGCGTGCGTATATCTCTGTCCCCGAACCTTTCCTGCTCAGCGAGTTAAAAACCAGGCATTCAGAAGACAAGAGCGGGGTGCAGCTGGATGAGTATGTGGCCCTCTCCTCTATCCGGCGCATTGCCCAGCATAAAAAGATCCTGGCCAGCCAGATTGCGGCACTGGGCCTATTAAAAGCCAGGAAGGAGACCGACCTGGACCTGAAATCATCCATTGCCCGGCAGATCCAGAACACCCGGGAATATCATCTCCAGAATTTCGGTACACCGGCCGACTTTGAGGATTTTATCCTGTGGAATTCCGTGGACCATGTGATGAAAGACGGTTTAAAGACCCTGGCCAAAAGAGGGGTGATCCGCCGCTGGCTCAAAGATAAAAAGGGGCTTCCCCAGGTTCGGTCCGAAGCCGGCCTGGCCTTTTATGCCACCCATGCGGACAGAAGACTCTATTCGCCCACAGCCGATCAGAATATCGTGGTGGTGGGCGCCGGTCACTGGGGATTTGCACTGGCCTGCCTGGTGGGCAACCGTATCCTTGAGGATAGAACGTATGCCAATGCCAGCCTGACCATCTTTGATCCCAGGCCAGGTGTGGCGGATGAAATGAGCTTGAACCGGAACGGCCCCGGCCCCTTTGCAAACGCATTACTGCCCAAAAATGCGTTCGTCACCAACGATTTCTCCTCGGCATTCAGGAAAGCCAGTGAAATCATTATCGCCCTTAAACCTGATGATTTTGCCCCAACCTTTGAACAGATCCTGGCCGTTGCCGAACAGCCCTTGAAAATCATCCTGGCCACCCGGGGATTTATATCGGAGCATCACGCCATCCCCTACCTGGCCGCCCAGACCCTGCTGCGCGAATCCGGCCGGTATGATGTCAAACTCTATACCCTGTGCGGCCCGGTTTCTCCTAAGGACCTGGTTACGGCCACCGAGATTAAGGGGATACTGGCCGGTACAGACAGTCACGTCGAAGCCCTGTCAGACCTGTTCAACCTTCCCTTTGTGGAATCCCATAGCCTGGATGACCCGATTGGCGTTCAGACCGCAGATATCCTGGCCAGGATCTACGCCATATGGATCAGCTACGCCGATGCATCCGGCCTGTCTGCAACCCCTACGCAGACGGCGTTTCTCATGACGGATGCCTCACGGGAAGTATCTGCGTTTGCTATCAAGACAGGCGCTGATCCAAAAAGTTTTGAAGCCGGCAGTATCGCATGGGCCGCCACCTTTTATTCCCTGTGCAGCCATGGATTATGGAAAGATTTTGGCGAACGGATCGGCAGTTCGGTCAAAAAAGGAAAAAACCCCCATGCCGTGTTTTCAAAAGTCCGGGAGCACTACGAGAAAGAGGGATTAAAGATTCACGCTGTCGACGATATGATGCCGGTGCTCAACCGTGCCAGACAATACCAGCTGGATATGCCCATCCTTGAACAGGCGATCCGGACATTTTTTAACCCGTAAGCATTCTAAAGGGAAACCCCATGAAAATCACTTCAAAAATTGAAGATGTGATCAACCCGTCCATTATTGCACCGGGCAGCCGTATCTATGCCGCCGGAAATGCCGCGACGCCCCAGAAATCCCTCCAGCAGATGGCCAGGGACACCGGAATCAAGGATGTGGAACTGCTCAGCGTCCTGCTTTTGGGAGATGTGGAAGAGGTTTTCAGCCGCGAGGCTTGCCAGCGGATCACCCACCGGGTGATATTCAACGGGCACCACTCAAGAGCCGCCGTCAACCAGGGCTGGGCCAGGTATCAGCTGATCCACCTGTCTGATATCCCCAAACAGGTCCGGGAATTTCTGAAACCCGACATTGCACTCCTGCAGGTGTCCGGCCCGGACAATGGCGGCAACTACAGCCTGGGTACCACCGTGGAAGGGGTTCTGGCAGCTGTTAAAAGTGCACGGGAAAATCACGGGATCGTCATTGCCGAGCGGAATGCCAGGATGCCCTTTGTGCTGGGCACCACCATCCATGAAAGCCAGATCGATTACCTGCTGGATGTGGATTATGATCTGCCGGTCAGCCCGGTCAAAAAGCCGGATGAGCGGGCCACCCGCATCGCCCGGATCATTGCCGAAAAGTATATCGAGGATGGGTGCACCCTCCAGTACGGCATCGGTGAGGTGCCTGAAGCCGTGACCCAGGCGATCCTTGACAAAGGGGTCAGGGACCTGGGTATCCGCACCGAGCTGTTTGCCGATGCCATGAGGCTCCTGGTTGAAAAGGGTGTGGTGACCAACCGCTACCTGAACAATCCCTTTTCCATTGCCAGCCTGTTCCTCTCAGGGAACCGGGGCGGTTACCACTGGCTGGACTACAACTCCTCTGTCCAGAGCCGTGCCTCAGACCGGACCAACAACATTATCAATATTGCCCGGCACCCCAAAATGATTGCGATCAACAGCGCCATCGGCCTGGACCTGCACGGCAATATCTGGGCCGATTCCCTGGATGCCAGGAAAATTTACTCCGGTGTGGGCGGCCAGTCCGATTTTTTAAGAGGGGCTTACTTCTCGCCGGGCGGGGTCCCCATCATTGCCATGAAATCCACCACGGTTAAAGGGGTCTCCAAAATCCTCGACAAATGCCCGGAAGGGATCACGACCACGGCCATTGCAGCAGATCCGGTGATCATTGTCACCGAACACGGTACATTCGATCCCAGGGGGTTGAGCATCACCGAACATGCCGTGGGCATCGCCCATTTGGCCGACCCCAAAGTCAGGGACCAACTGCTTCGCCATATTTACGACAGCGGTCAGTTTCACAACCCCTCACAGAACATGATTCATGGGGTTCCCAAAGGGTTTACCCCCCATGACAGGATCTGATCCAAAAGGATTACATCAATGAACAGCCCTGAATTACAGCTGGAATTGGAACGATACCGGGAGAGTGCAGAGCATTACCGAATTCTGATGAACGAGTCCATGGACCCGATTTTTTCGTTTTACCCGGACGGAACCTACCGGTATGTCAACAATGCCTTTGCAAAAGGGGTCGGAAAAGCCGCAGCAGACATTATCGGCCGTAAAATCTGGGATCTTTTTGAAAAAGAGGAAGCAGACAAACGGTTTGCCATCGTTAAAAAGGTGTTTGAAGAAAAGACCGTCGAAGAAATTGAGGTAAGGGTTCCCCTGCCCTCAGGAGACACCTATTACCTAACCACTGCCAAACCGATTCTCAATGATACGGGCAAGGTGGAAACCGTGATCTGCATTTCCAAAAATATCACGAGACGAAAAATTGCCGAAATCAATCTAAAAAAGGAGCATGACCTGCTCCTCAGGGCCATGGAAAGGATAAGAACCCTTTCAGGGCTTCTACCGATCTGTGCGGCCTGCAAAAAAATCCGTGATGACAAGGGGTATTGGAACCAGCTTGAGTCCTATATTGAAGAACACTCCGAAGTCTCGTTCAGCCACGGGATGTGCACGGACTGTTCGGATAAACTATACGGCGACCAGGATTGGTATGTTCAAATGAAAAAGAAAAAGTGATCCTTAGGAAAACGGATCCTTCCGCGAACATGCATGTCTGTTAATCAAGGTTTGGCAGCACTTTTCCGGCAAGCTGTTTACTGAGATCAAGGGCATCATTACCGGCAATTTCCGGGCTGCCTGCCGTCAGGATCAGCATGTACGGCCCCTGGAATATGGTCAGCTGTTTGCTTCCTTCTTCCCACCCGGCGTATTCTCCCACCCCAGTAACCGGTTCCATCTGGTACCCCTCAAGATTTTCCTTCAATTCAGCTTCATACAGGGCAAACGCCTCAGCACCGTTGACCTTGCGGCCGTGAGGGATGACTGTAATCCCGATACTGATGCCTTTTTCCTGGGAGTAATAATTGCACATGGACATCCAATGCTTTTGATCCTCATCCACATTATGTGTCCTGTGCGGCTCATCAACAGTCCCCCCGATCATGGATTCAACCACTGACTTGGACAAAAGCTCACAGGCTTCTACAGGATCCGGCAAACCAGCCCCCTTTGGTTGTTCATTGCCGCAACCGGCCAAAATGGCCATCAGCATGATAACGAGGGAAAAGCGGAATTTGAAATGGGATACCATGGCCGAAAAATATAAACTCATGATCGTTCTCCTTAAATATTGATGCAACCTGCCAGAAGAGAGGCCGCGCAAAGCTGTTTCTGGTTGCCCTTGGCCTGACTATCCTGATGCGTTGTCTTTAGTACTTACAAAGATACGTATCAATCAATTATAAGAAAACCGTTAGATCAAAATCATTTTGACCTGATCCGGAAATCAGGGAGATGCAGTAAAAGCGCAAGCTGTGTTCACCCATTGAATAATACCGGCAATACGTGTCCCGTTATTTATCTCAGAAATCAATTGACAGGTGTGACGGCGCTGCCTTAGGGTAAAAAAATGACCTTACCCTATGGAAGATGCAGTTGATATGAATCATACCTATGACAATGCTGCCACGAGCGGTACTTTATCAAAAATTCTGTCAAGAGCGGTTCCGGCATGGCGATCAAGGCCGGATTCGGAACACGAGCAGGCCACCATCCGGTTTATCATGGGATCGGTGGCCTCGCTATTTCTTATGAACCTGGTGTTTTCAAAACACATTGAACCTAACGCTGCGTTACTGACCATCAGCGGCATTGCTGTTTTTTATGCGGCCACACTGGGTATTATTGCCTGGCTGATCATCAGGCCGGGGCTCAGCGTTTCCAGAAGAATCTGCGGCTGTATTGTTGATAACTATGGTGCAACCGCATCACTGCTCATTAACGGTGATCTGGCCGCACCCATTTTTGTGGTGTACCTCTGGGTGACTTTTGGAAACGGATTCCGTTATGGCAAGCAGTATCTTCTTTTCTCAATGCTGTTGAATATTATCGGATTTCTCAGTGTGCTGCTGCTGTCAAACAGCTGGTCAACCGGAACACCTGTCAGTATAGGTCTTTTGGTCGGGCTCATTCTGCTGCCCCTGTATGTTGCATCCCTTTTAGGCCGTCTGGAGGACGCACTGGACAACGCTGAGGTGGCCAACCGGGCCAAATCAAATTTTTTGGCCACCATGAGCCATGAGATCCGCACCCCCCTCAACGGGCTGATCGGTTTAATAGACCTGCTGGGCATGACCCGCTTGCAGGAAAAACAGCAGCACTATCTGGACCTGATGAAAAACAGTTCGACATGGTTAATGGACATCATATCGGACAGCCTGGATTTTACCAAGATTGAAGCCAATGAACTGATTATTGAAACCGTGGACACGGATCTGAAGTCAATGATCAACAAGATATCCAAAGTGTTTCATGAAACCGCAACGTCTAAAGGCCTGGCTTTTTCCGTCCATGCAGATGATGACCTGCCGGACTGGATCTTGTGTGACCAAAATCGATTGGTGCAGGTTTTAAACAACCTTTTGAGCAATGCCTGCAAATTCACAAACAATGGGCAGGTCTCCCTGAAGGTTACATCAAAACCATTGCAGCATGAAACGGTCCGGCTTTTTTTCGCTGTAGAGGATTCCGGTATCGGACTTGAGAAAAGCAATATGGACATCATTTTTTCTCCATTTAAACAGATCGAGCCGACCGATGCCTCCCTTCACGGCGGAACAGGTCTTGGACTGGCAATTGTTCACCGGCTCATCAGGCTTATGGGCGGTGACATATCCGTGGCGAGTACACCGGGGCAAGGCAGCACGTTCTCCTTTCACCTGGATGTCTCGACAACAATAAAACCGCAGCTGCCCAAAGAGGACCCCCTTAAAAATGAGATCTCCTGGATAAGGAGACCGCTTATCCTTCTGGTGGAGGATAATTTTATCAACCAGGAGGTTGCGCGCACCTACCTGGCACATCTTGGCTGCCAGGTGCGCATCGCTTCTGACGGGCAGGAAGCCGTCGACCTGGTGCCCGAACATGATTTTGATCTGATCCTGATGGATTGTCAGATGCCCCGGCTGGATGGTTATCAGGCTGCACGGCAAATCCGGTTGACTGAAAACGATGATGAGCGGATACCCATTGTCGCACTCACGGCCCATGTCACGGTTGAGGACAGGCAAAAATGCCTTGACGCGGGCATGGATGATTATATGGGCAAACCTTACGTCATGAAAAATCTGGAACAGCTGCTTTTCAAATGGCTGCATTCAATGATTTCATTGAAGAATCCTTCCAAACCTAAAGCGGTTGCAGACCCTGCCGGCAATCCCGGCAGCCCGGAAAACGATATATCAACGGATCAATGGATGCATCAATTTCGCAACGCCATGGGCGGTGTGATCGGGAACCTGGAACTGGCCCTGCTCAGTGTCGATGATACAGGGCAGTGCGAAGCATTAATGAACAATGCGCTGACCGCAGCCCAGGTTGCTGTTTCAACGGCAGAGGATCTTAAATCCTTTCGTCCATAAAGATGGGGACATACAGGCACCTTGATTTGCCATGCTTCAGTGATAGGATTTTTCACACTTATCCCGGCAAAAAGACAAGACCCTTACCATTTTCTAACAAAATTATGTGTTACTGACCCTATGGCACCACGCAGACAAAAGGTGCAATCGACAAGGTTTTTGTGGAGTTGGGGAATGAAGAGAATAGTTTTCTTTTTTTGTGTATTGTCCATGTCATTCAATGCCTGGGCGAGTGATATTGTGGTCGCACAAACAGAAAAAGAAAAATACAAATACAGGATTGAACTTGCAAATTTAATTCTTGAAAAGACAAGTTCAGAATACGGTCATGCAGAAGTAGTCCCATATTCCGGGATGGACCCGAGTCAACAAAGAGCCATTAATCTTCTATCCGCAAACAAAATTGACCTGATGTACTTGCCGCCTACCGAAGAACGATTGGCGGGTTTCGATTCCATTAAAATTGATATCCATCATGGCATGTTAGGATTCAGGGTCTTTATTATCAGAAAATCAGATCAGGAGCGATTTGCTAAAATAAAAACAATTGATGACCTAAGAGGGTTTAAAGGTGGATTTGGCTCTCAGTGGGGTGACTTCAAAGTTTTTGGATTGAATCATCTACCGGTAGTGGGCACCGCCAATACCCATACGCTCCTCAGAATGTTGAATGCCAGGAGGTTTGATTATTTTCACCGCGGGCTGCATGAAGCATGGGCTGAAGTGGAGGCAAACAAACACAAATTCCCCGACCTGACTGTTGATAAGAACATTGCCCTGGTCTACGACCTGCCTGTTTATTTCATGTTCAACAAAAACAATGAAGTTCTCAAAGAAAGATTTGAGAAGGGATTCAAGATCATCCGTGCAGATGGTTCCTTTAAAAAGCTGTTTTACGCAAATTTTAACGATATCGTAGAAAAGGCCGATATAAAAAACCGCACCCTTATCCGGATAAAATACCCGACACCCAAAGGATTGGCCCCGATAGACACAAGTCTTTGGCTCTGACAATAAGCAAAAGTACAATAGTATAGTTGCCACTGCCCTTATGTATACTTGAGGGAAAGTATCTCAAGGTGGCTTTTGCGCACCCTAGTCAATTCCGACCAGATTCGTTTGCACAGGTCAGGTTGTTGAGTATAAAACTGCCGGCTGAATATCAGATAATTAGGCTTGATATTTATGGGAGGAGAGATTTTGACGATACCCCCCAATGCCGGATTGCTTTTGATGAGAGGGTCGGCTGTCACATCCTGGGCGGCCACAGCCCGGACCTTGCGGGCTTTGAGTTTCATGAGATTCTGCAGGGTGGTTGGGGCGGTGTCGTCCACTTCGAGTCCCATTTTTTGTAAATCCTTTACGATGGAATAACCGGTGGGAGCTCCGACCGTCCCCTCCAGTTGGGGGATGTAACTTTCCCAGGCAAATGGTTCATCCTTAAGGACATAGAAGTAATAGGAGAGAAAAACAATGCATCTTGCACCGTCCGGTTCGCCGGTATTAAAAGGATAGACACCGATTTTCATCCTTGAAATATTGAAACTGCCTGGAAAAATGGCGTCGACCTTTCCCTCTCCGAGTTCCTCTTGACACTTGTCCCAGGGGATTCGACGAAATTTTATTGTAATGCCGGGAAGCTTTTGATCAACCAGTTTTAAAAGTTCAACCGCGATGCCCGGATTTGAGGGCACCTCCTTTCCTTCACCGACATAAAATGGCGGCAAAGCGGTATTTTCGTATGCCATGATTATTTCAAGGGGTTGAGCATAAGCGGGTGCACTGGTCCCAAAAAGGACAAGAAGCATGATATGAAGGATGTGTTTCATGAAACGATGTGCCTATTCTTATGCGAAGTGATACAGTCGGTACTGCAATCCTAATATGAATCAATCCAGGCTGAAATATTTCTCATGAATTGTACGATATGCAGCCGTGGCTTTGAACCTTGCTAAATATTGCGAAAATTTTTCGACAAAAGACGCATCCACCCGTTTTTTACTGAACAGTGTATACAAGCCGGCGGTTTTAAGCGGATTGTCCTGGAAGGCGTATAACTGGCCCTCAAGGCTCAATTTTTCAACAATACCGCGCCCGTTGCCCAGGTCCGCCGGAATATAATCCACCCTTTTGTCTATGAGTGCTTTAAAGTTGGTGGTATCATCCCAGACAGTGATGGTTTCGATACCCTCGATTTTCAGATAATTTAAAAACGCATCAGTATATGCGTAATCCCTGACGATCCCCACCCTGTAGCCCTTTAGATCACTGAATGAATCAAATCTGAGTTTTCCGACATCTGCCTTTCGGATAAACAGGACATTTGGGGATATGATCAGCGGCTCATCCGGAAAATGGCAATGTTCCAGCCGTTTACTGCTTTTTGATGCACTGTATATCATATCGACTTTACCGCTGAAGGCCAGTGTTTCAGCCCGGGCCCACGGGTATATCCGCAACGATGAAATCTTCACATTCATATCTTTTAAAACCGCTTCCACGATCTCGGTACTGAATCCCACAATACGGTCGTTCGCCTCGTAC
Organism: Desulfobacteraceae bacterium; assembly: GCA_004796375.1. GTDB lineage: Bacteria > Desulfobacterota > Desulfobacteria > Desulfobacterales > Desulfobacteraceae > MADRE2. The sequence continues at coordinate 4,579 of QZLA01000042.1, read as the reverse complement.
TCGTAGGGCGGCCAGTCATCCGTAATAATGGTCAGGGACTCCTTGGCATGACTGCTGAGCGTAAACATCACAGATAATAGAATACATAGTGAAATAATTGGTCCCGCGGATTTCATCTTTAACTTCCTGTCATTAATTCCCAACTTGGATCGATCCCTCCTGAGATTATTTCCTTCCGGTCATTTCCGACCGGATCCCCGGATAATTTTCGATATCATTTTTAGGTCACAGCATCGCAAACTTAAGCATTTTACAGACTGTATCAAAGGGTTTTACGGCCCAGATGGTATCACTGTTTCATTAGAATAATGTTCAGATTACACAAACTTCAATGAAAAAGCAATGGAACCATAATTTTCACCCTTGATCCCTTGAATACCATTGACAAGCGTTTCCACCATAATCTATTGTCATACAAAACAATACCGATAAATTGTTCATCTATTTAAAAAGTAATCATCACCAAACAAGGAGGCCGCCATGGAAGCATATGCGTTTAGCCCGGAGCAGCTTTTCGGTTCCGTTTTTAAAGAATCAGGCGAATTTCTCTTACTGGATGTACGAAACAATGAAGAATTTGAAAAATTCGCCATAGAAGGTCCTTTCCTAACACAGATGACGAATATTCCATACTTTGAATTCTTAGAGTTTGAAGAGGAAAGTATTGCAAAAATCCCACGGAAAAATCAGATTAAAATTGTCTGCGCCAAAGAGGGGTCGGCAAAATATGTGGCTGATATTCTAACCAATGCCGGATTTACAGATGTGGGATACCTTGCCGGCGGAATCGGAACATGGGCAGATCTGCTGATGCCGGTTGAGATAGCGGCCAATGAAAAATATTCCATTTTTCAATTCATCCGACCCGGTAAAGCCTCTTTGAGTTATGGCCTGATCTGCGCCGATGAATGCTTTATTTTTGATCCCGCCAGAACCATTGATTCATATCTTGATTTCAGTGCGCAGCACGGCACCCGGATCACCGCCATTTTCGAAACCCACCTTCAGGCCGATTACATTTCCGGAAGCCAGGCCCTTGCAGAGGCAAGCCATGCACCCATCATCGCCCATGAAGATGACTACCGCATCGCGTCATTTGAGTATGACGCACTCAGGAACGGCCAGGTCTACAGCCCGGAAGGCAGCGGCATAGAAATCAAGGCGGTCCACACCCCGGGTCACACCCCGGGAAGCACATCCTACCTGATCGATAATCAATTTCTCGTTTCAGGGGATGCCGTATTCATCAAGTCGATCGGAAGGCCGGATTTAGGGGGCAAGGTCACGGAGTGGTCCGGGTTGCTGTTTAATACCATCGTGTCTGTACTCAAACAGATGGATGATCAGATCAGGGTATTGCCCGGTCATTACATGGATTGGTCTGAAATGGACGGCAGCGGCAGATTTATCGATAGTTTAAGACATATCTTTGACAATAACGCGGCGATTTACTCGATTGACGACATTCATACCTTTACCGATTTTATAAAAGCCAACATGAGACCCCAGCCGGAGGTCTATGCCCAGATCAGACAGGTCAATGCCGGGCTGCTGACACCGCCTGACGAGGAACAGGTCATCATGGACATCGGGAAAAATGAATGCGCGGCAACCCACGACTGATTGCATGCCAGATCTTTAATATCAGAGCCAAGAAATGAGGTGATCAAATGGACATGGAAAAAAGGATAGAAGCACTTGAGAACCAAATGAGTCAACTGCAGGATACCCTGGTAAAAATCGAAAAAAATGCGGATGAACAGAAATTGGCGATGATCGTGTTCTCCGGGGATCTGGACAAGGCCCTTGCCGCATTTATCATCGCAACGGGTGCAGTGGCCATGGGTATGGAGGTTGTCATGTTTTTCACCTTCTGGGGCACGCCGTTGCTGCGTAAAAAGGACGGGGACACTACCGGACAAAAGGATATGTTCGGCAAAATGTTTGGGGCCATGCTCCCCAAAGGTGCCTCAAAAGCCACGTTGTCAAAAATGAATATGGGCGGTGCCGGCACACAGATGATGAAAACCCTGATGAAAAAGAAAAACGTGGCCTCTTTGGATGAGATGATTCAATTGGCTGCGGAACTGGAAGTCAAGATTTATATTTGCGAAATGTCCATGGATCTGATGGGATTTTCACGATCTGAAATGATTGACTATCCCGACCTCGGGTATGCCGGTGTCGCCACATTCCTGTCTGAGGCCGGCACCAGCAGGGTGCAGCTTTTCATATAGACCCCGGAAACGTTCATCCAACACCTAACCATTTGGGAGAAATAAAAATGAATGATGAGATTAAAACCGTGAAGTCCTTTGACCTGACCGGATTGTCCTGCCCCATGCCGATTGTGAAAGTGAGCAAGGCCATGAAGGAGCTCAACCCAGGGGATATCATTGACGCGTTGACGTCGGACCCCGGTGCACTGACAGACTTTCCGGCCTGGGCAAAAACCAGCGGCAATGACATTGTCGATACCCGGCCCGAAGGGGAAAACACCCGGTTTTTTATCAAGAAAAGTTAATGTGTCAGGCGGATCTTTGAAGACCGCAGAAGTACGCTGCCGGCCATCAACCCTGTGGATGAGTCCTTGGGGTTGGGACTTTGGGAAAAATCCCACCCCACGATCTTGGCCAGCCGGGTAAAATCCACCCCCATGCCGGACATTGACTCCCTGGACTGGCTGGGGTGGCGGCACACACCGTCACCGGAGAGTACCCGGCACTCGGGGTGATGGTCACAGAACAGGTCCTTGCACCCGCCACCGGCATATCCCACGGCCTTTTCAAATCCGTTTGCCAGGGCATGGATTTCAAGGTTGGCGGCTGTCTCATGTACGACCCGGTTCACCTCAATCCGGTCATTGGACAGCAGCACGGACCAGGGAATATCAAATTTGAACACCAGGATACGGTCAAACCCCTTGATAAATTCCCTGAACCGGTCAGGCCCCATCACATGGGGAGGGCAGCTTTTTGATCTGTTAAAGGAGGGACAGCCCGGCTCCCGGCAGTATTGAGCGAACTGGTTGTCGATGGGAATTTTTGCCACATCTGTAATGCGCACGTCACTCACACCCAGCTCCAAGGCATATTGCATCAGGGCCGTTTCCTTATCTGGGAGGCTCACGAATGACGCTCCCCTGCTCTTTCAACCACCAGGACCTGGTCAAACACCTCGATGACATCCCCGTGCATGATTTTTTTCCGTTTCCGCGTCTCCACCTGCCCGTTCACCCTGACCTCGCCGTCCTGGATCAGGTACTTGGCTTCCCCGCCGCTGGCCGCAATATTTTCAAATTTTAAAATTTTGTACAGTTCCACCGGTTCTTCAAATATCTGGATGATTGTCTTTCTGGATGCCATATCCCTTTCCTTTGGGTCAAAATAAGTACTGGTTATCGAAAGCGCCACCATACCACAAGCCGGGATCACTTGAAACCGGAATCATGACCCGGACGCAGGGCACCCATAGGGATGAAGGCCTGTAAACCATAATCAAACTTGCAATCCAACGGGGTTGTTGTATAACAGGCAAAAGGATTATTTTGAAAGGAGGGGCCGCCCTTGAAAAACAAATTGACCGGGAAACATTTCGAACTGGACATTTCCCATTATTTTCTGTTTATGCTTCTTTTTTTCGGATGTTTCTTGAGTTACCGGATGATCAGTGCCTATCTGCACCCGGTAATTTTCGCCATCCTCCTGTCCGTCATCACCCACCCGCTGTATGAGTGGTTTACCCAAAAATTCAAGGGCCGGCAGAATCTCTCCGCCATGATCTGCTGCCTGCTGATCACCTTTACCATTATCCTGCCGTTGTTTTTCGTTCTGCTGGCAGTGGTCAAGCAGGGGATCTCCACGGCCATGGCCATTAACGATTGGATCTCTACCCTGGATGTGGCCAAGCTCACGGCCATGCCCATCGTGTCCAAATACCTGGCGCTGTTTCACAAGTATCTTCCCAAAGATGCATTAGAAAACCTCAACATCTACGGCATCCTCCAGACCCTGTCTGCCAGCGCCGGCAAACTGGTGGTCACCAACGGGACCCTGATCATCTCCAATATTTCCGCCATCATCATGAACTTTGTCCTCATGGTGTTCATCTATTTCTTCGTGATCCAGAAGCAGAATGAACTCTTTGATTATATATTCCACCTCATGCCCCTGTCCCAGAAATATGAAGATATCCTGGTTCACAAGATCAAGGCGGTCTCCAAATCTGCTCTATTGGGCACCCTGGTCACCTCTGCCTCCCAGGGGATTGCCGGGGGCATCGCCTTTGCCATCTGCGGCCTTCCCGGTTTTTTCTGGGGGGCGGTCATGGCGTTTGCCTCCCTGATCCCGGTGGTGGGGACTGCCCTGATCTGGGTTCCCGGGGCCGGCTACCTGTTCATGACAGGCCACCACAAGTTGGGGATTTTCCTGGTCATCTGGTCCGTGGTGGTGGTGGGCATGATCGATAATGTGGTGCGCCCCCTGTTCATGAAGGGATCAGCCGACATGAACACCATCCTGATCTTTTTCTCCATACTGGGGGGATTGAACCTGTTCGGCCTTGCCGGCCTGCTCTACGG
>QZLA01000349.1 GCA_004796375.1 Desulfobacteraceae bacterium | reverse complement strand
CTTGATTAAAACCTGCCCGGCCCGGCATGCTTTAAGCATCCCGGGCCGGGCATTGCAATTTTGACCGGATATAGACTTTTAAACATTTATGTAAACCACAGAAATAATAGACCACTTTTAAAGAATAAAGAGATGTTTTAGCTTTTATAATCAACCCGCATAGCATAAGATCAGATTTGAAGTAAGCAGGGAAAAGAAATGACAGGAATCATTTGCTGTGAACCATTACCCCCTCAGATCCATGATTGTTTTATTCATTGCATTCAATGGGTTTTTCCTGGCATCATTGATCACAGTCGGCCAGCTGCTGGTCGACAAGAAATCACCCAAGACCTGGTTGTTTTTTCTGCTCTTTTTTATTTTAGGCCTCTACCAGTCCCACTATATCATTTTTGAAATCAAAGCACTCGGGAGCTTTACGCTCGTCAATACGTTCCCCATTGCAGCTATATTCCTCCTTGGACCGGCCATACTGGGCATTACCTGCCATGCTGTAGAACACTGGCCATCATTTAAAAAAAATGCACTTGTGCACTTTGCCCCGGCTTTGACGGCAGCTTTAATATCTCTGATTCTTTTGATCGCTACGGACCGCTCTGACATCCCGGTGCTGCATGGATATTTTTACAATCAGCACATGCTGATCCTTGGCGGTCTTGGCAACCTTTGTTTTATCATTTACCTCGTTTTGTCGGCAAGACTGCTTTTAAATTCATATGTATTGTCCCGAAGGGTCATGACCGAAAACCCTGCAGCTTTTGCTGCTTTTGTCATTTTACTGTTTCTTCTGCTGGCCTTGATCTCAGATATTGCTGCCATCATTTTCAATTCAAAGATGTTTATGGAGGCATCGCTTATCATCCTGAATCTGATCATCATTTTTCTGTTCTTAATTGTTTTTAAATACCCGGATTATTACAAAACCATCCACAGGGTCGTAGAAAAAGAAAAAAAACGGTCCTATCTGAAGGGCATTGAGATTGATGACCTGTCACGAAAAATTGCAGATCTCATCGAAAAGGAACGGATTTTCACGGACGAAGACCTGAATCTGCAATCCCTGGCTGAACAGGCCGGAGTCACCCGGCATCAATTGTCCGAGTTTATGAATACGATTATCGGTGAAAATTTTTCAACATATATCAACCGTCACCGGATTGAAGCGGCAAAAAACCTGCTCATACAAAAACCTGATGAAAATATCATCAGCATTGCATATGAAGTCGGGTTCAAATCCAAATCCACCTTTAATGCCTCTTTTTCAAAATTTGAAAAAACAACGCCTGCCCTGTTCAGAAAAGAACGATTAAAAAATTCCTAAGATTTTTGGGTCCGGATTTATAACACGGGTCGATTGCCAGGGGATTTTGTATATGATGGGAATCAGCACACCACCCAATTTATAAGAAAGGAGATAAAATGAAACTGAATATAAATGCATTTGGGATAACAAGCGGCCTGGTCCTGGGGACAGGGCTTTTCTGCTTTACCTGGTGGGTCATTCTTTTTGAAGGTGTCACAAGAGAAACGACATTGATCGGTACACTTTACAGGGGATACAGCATCAGCCCTGGCGGCAGTTTCATCGGACTGGGTTATGGCCTTGTAGATGGTATGATTTTCGGCGCCCTATTCGCCTGGCTCTACAATATGCTGGCCGCAAAACCCGATAAAACCAGTTAATCAGGCAATCCCTCCCGGTACACCCTCAAAAAGTTCCGGCCCATAATCTTTCGAATATCTGTTTCGGTGTACCCACGCTCCATCAGGCCGGCAACAAAGACCTGAGTAGCGGAAATCTCCTGGGCACCGATGGCGTATTGAACCCGGACTCCTGCCATCGAGGATCGGTTCAACCATTCGTCAATATAATCCATGATATAATCCCCATAATCGGGCCCATAGCCGACGTGGTCGATACCTATCAGGTCGATCATGTAATCCACATGATCCAGTAGGCGCTGGACAGTCTGGTTTTCAAAAACCTCGTCAATCATAAAACCCGCACAGTTGATACCTACCACCCCTCCGCGCTCGGCCACAGCCTTGAGTTGCTCATCAGTGAGATTCCGAAAGACATTGCACAGCTTCCTGGCGTTGGAGTGAGAGACAAGGACCGGGTTTTCACAAAGCTCTAGGGCTTCGAAAAAACCCCGCTCGTTAATATGCACAAGATCAAGGATCAAATCGTATCGGTTGATCTCCCGGATCAGGTCTTTGCCCAGCAGGCTCAGGCCAGTCCTGGAAGATGCTTCTCCGCACCCTTCGGCAAAGATATTCCTGAGATTATGGGTAAGACTCAGGGCCCTGACACCCAGCCGGTAATAATTACGCAACAGGGAAAAATCTTCGGTAATAGGCGCGGCGCCCTCCAGGGCCATCATGAGAGAATGGGTCCCGGGTCTACCCACTTCGTCCAGATCACTTTTTTTCAGCACCAGTTGCAGAATGTCCGGGGACTCGGTCACTTCCTGATGAACTGCATCGATAGCACGAAGGGTATTGAACGGGTCTCTCATTTCATAAGGCCCGAGAAGAAAATCCCCGCCCACGGTAACGGTCTCGAAGCAGACACCGCCCTTTTTCAGGCCAGGCAGGTGATCGGTTTCAATAACCTTTTTATTGCCCGTCCGCCTGGCACGAAGCAACTGGATGGGATAATCGCTGTGACCGTCTATAATGATTAAATCTTTTATATTGCTCATACCACGTATCTCTTTTGGATTCTTTAACCCGGTTAATCACACCTTCTTCCCAAGCATGATCGGCCCGGCAATCAGTTCGTTATCCGATTGACATAGCATTTTCCTTCTTTCATTACCACCAGGAGTTTCTCAGGATCCGGCACCAGCTTACCGCCGCTACCGTCTATCATTGTTGTCCAGATAAATGCGGTTATTTCAAATAAGAGATGGTCATGGATTTTAAATAAATCGCAACCAATAAAAAAAGGACTTCCAGTTAAAGTACTGAAAGCCCTTTCTCTTATGTGGTCGGGACGACTGGATTTGAACCAGCGACCACTTGTCCCCCAGACAAGTGCGCTACCAGGCTGCGCTACGTCCCGGCGTCTTTGAATAAAACACACCGTAATTATCAGTTTTTGGATTAAGAGTCAACAAGAATTTAATTATCTTGATTCTTCCACACAAATTGGATAAACCTCTTCAAAGAACGTTATTCAACGATTACATGGTTTTGAGGTGTTATGAGATTTAGAAGAATTGCCCTCATCATGGGCGTATTAACAGGTCTGCTCTGTTCCACCGTATTTGCGGCATCCTGGCTGGACCAGGCCAAAGATTTTGTCAACTCCCTGTCAACATCGGGTACGGATAAGGCATTGAGCACCGATGAGATCATCCTGGGTCTGAAAGAGGCCCTGAAGGTCGGTTCTGAGTCGGTTGTGGCCCAGCTTGGTCAAACCGACGGGTTTAATGCGGATGAATTGATTCATATCCCGCTGCCGGAGCAGCTCGATACCGTAAAGACCCTGCTGGATAAAGCGGGATTCGGCTTTCTTCTCAGCGATCTGGAACTCAAGCTCAACCGTGCGGCTG
>QZLA01000381.1 GCA_004796375.1 Desulfobacteraceae bacterium | reverse complement strand
CCTGGAGTCCATGAGCGAACATTAGATGGAAAAGGCCATCATCCAATATGAAAACTCGGGTCAAAAACAACGTGTGTTCGGGGATCTGAAATACAGTGCGGACACCTGGAAAACTCAACGCCGGGTGATTGCAAAAGCCGAGTTCAGTGCCAAAGGGAAAAACCCAAGATTTGTAGTGACATCTCTTTCCGGAGACGGACAAGTCCTTTATGAAAAGCATTACTGTGCAAGAGGTGAGGCCGAAAACCGAATTAAAGCCCAGCAGCTTGATCTGTTTGCAGACAGAACCAGTTGTATGAATTGGGTGCCAAATCAAGTCCGTCTCTTGTTGTCAGGCCTTGCGTATACACTGATTGAGGCCATCAGGCGCCTTGCATTGAAAAATACCAGTTTATGGACAGCCAGTTGCGGAAGCATTAGGTTGAAACTGTTTAAAATAGGAGCGGTGATATTGAAAAACACGAGACGCATCCAGATGCTTTTATCGAGTGCATATCCATATCAGCGGATGTTTTACGGGATCTGCCGTCGATTAAATTCAACTTGACGGATCCAATAGACCAAAACTCCAGCTGATTATTCGATGTTGAATGGATAGTTGCGCCCGTTTCTTGATGATTTACAGAAAATCAGAGCGATTTTCATCTATCAGCCTGAGAAATGAGCTATCTGGGTGATGAAAAACTGAATTTAGGAATATAACTGCATAAATTCGACGACCAAACTGCTGTTAAGCAATTATCATGAAATATCCGGGTTAAGCGTGCAAAACTCTGAATTCATGACATTTGGAAGTTTCGTCCTTGGTGGTTTAATACACATGGTTTTTGTTTGGTTTATTTTTAAAGGTAAGACTTGGTCGAGAATCATTTTTAGTATTCTAACATTAGCAGGTATTCCATATGGGATTTATATTGTTAGCGTTGAAATAAGTGGAGATATACTTGGTGGCATTTCTTCAATTATCCAAATCGTACTTGCACTTTCATCAGTATATTTTCTTTTTACCAAACCATCCAATAGGTGGTTTAAAGATACAAAAAGATTGAAAAGCGTATAACAATTCGCTGCAGCGGACCGCTTGGGAGCTAGTCGCTCCCGGTTCCCTCGGCCTGAAGGCCTCGGCGGCCCCTGAGCTCAACCGTCCGAACTAATATCAAACCAATTATTCAGTGAAAAATGGGTCTAATAAAAAAATACATTTGGGGTTTTGTGTTCTTATTGATGGGAATCGTGTTTTTCTTTTCTGGAGATGTGTCTTTCAAATTGGTTCCAATGAAAGGGCAATTTATTGGATCTGTTTGCATCATTGGTGGGATTTTAACCATTATTCAGAAATATTTTTATACTAAGAAACACGGGAATATGTATGTAATTTGTGACACTTGTTCAAAGAAATTCAAGTTAGAACACGTGGAAATCCCAAAGTGTCCTATTTGCAACGGAAAACTAGTCCTATTCAAAGATGAGAACTCTCAAAATTGCTGAAAAGGCCATATAACTTTTCGCTGCAGCGGAACGCTTGGGAGCTAGTCGCTCCCAGTTCCCTCGGCCTGACGGCCTCGGCGGCCCCTGAGCTCAACCGTTAGCTGTCATCTACAATATCGGAAAGGTGAAACAATGAAATTCCAATTAATGCAACCAGGGCAAGAAACATTGGTCATTAAAATTGTATCCTCCACCTTTGATGAATTTGTAGCTCCAGGTTACTCAGACGATGGCATCTCTGAATTTTATAAATTTGCTAATGAAAAAGATTTGGCTAAAAGATCCCAAATCAATTATTTTACAATTTTGGCACAAAAAAACAATGTGCCCATGGGCATAATCGAAGTTAGAGACAACAGCCATATAGCAATGTTTTTCGTAATGAAACAATTTCAGAAAAGTGGGGTTGGCAAAGCGCTTCTACAAGAATCAATTAACCATCTGTTAAAAACCCAAAAGTTATTAAAAGCGTTAACTGTTAACGCATCCCCAAATTCAGTAGAAGCTTATAAAAAAATGGGATTTAAATCTCAGGATAAAGAACAGAATGTAAATGGAATCCGTTTTGTTCCAATGAGTTTGCTGCTAAATTTAAACACTGACAGCGAATACAAATCGTTACTGCGGACAGCAGCCGGCAAGCCGGCTGCCCCTAAACCCAAACGTTATCTCTATGAAAAAACATCCACATAACTTTAATGAAGCAGAATGGCCTTTTGAGTTCCCAGTGAATAGAGTGGTTTACACCACGGACCAAATCATGAAGGGAAATAGTGTTATAAATTTGGTCATGCATGATAACGATGGAGATTGGCAATTCTTACCTGGAACATCAGTAGAGACTGAAGAGTGCGCTGCTGTATGCGCTGGGTGTATATACGAAAAATTTCCATATATAGGGGACTTTAGCCGTCTGGAACCCGGTTGGGAAATCTACCGAGATACTGAGGATTCCGAATGGATATTATTTAACACTGAGTTTGATCTTCCTGAAGATGAATATCCTTATCCCAGGATAATCATTGATGGCTTCAAACTGGAATTGATCGAACAAGATGAAAAGGATGACTATAGATTTGAGCTGTCTGATTTCCCTACCGAAGATGAGCGTTTCAGTGTTAATAAAGGGGATTTTGTTAAAATCATCTTTAAATACAAGGATGGGGTAGTGAAGGATGATCTGCATATATCCAGTGAAAGAATGTGGGTTGAGGTAATAGAGGCCAATGGGCCTACCTTTTCTGGGCGGTTAGACAATGATCCCAATTATTCGAGCCTCTTTCAAAGTGGCTTGATAGTTAAATTTCATGCAAAACATATTGTACAAATTTTTTCGGAATGAGAGATGACAAAACAATGGTGCGGAAAACAGCCGCTGCGCAGTTGATTTCCTTACATCGCAGCGTTATGTGCAAACGGAAAATAGAAATTTGATGAAATGTTGCTAAATTATGAACTCGAAAAAGAATTGAAAACTCTCGGCGCAAATTTCGTATATTTTGTGGACATATCACTATTATCCAATGAGCAAAACAAAGGGTATCTGTATGCAATTATATTAGGGATTGTCTTATCACAAGACTACATCCAAAAAGTCATAGACACACCTGATTACGTAAAAAATATGGTTAAAAATAATCAGATTGAAGATGATGAGTTTTATCAAAAAGAAATGAAGGTTGATAGTCTCGCTGATTATATATCCGGTTACCTCACTTCGAAAGGATATAAAGCATATTCTCAATCTGAAAAAAACGTTATTTCAAGCGGCTTTTTCAATGAAAAAGAGAAAAGCACTCCATTACCGCATAAAACTATTGCTGGATTAGCCGGCATTGGCTGGATTGGCAAACATAATCTTTTAGTTACCCCTGAATATGGAAGCGCTATTTGCATGTGTACAGTTCTAACTGACGCTCCATTAAATACAGTTGCCTGCAATCCTATTAAATCCATGTGTGGAAATTGTGTCATCTGTAAAGACACTTGTTCTGTTAAAGCAATTAAAGGAAATACTTGGAGTGCCGGCACTTCAAGAGACGAACTTGTTGATGTTTTTAAATGCACGACTTGTTTGGAATGTTTAGTGCATTGCCCTTGGACACAAAAGTATATGAATAAAAAGTAAATTAGCTCTATTGTCCGGGGCAAAGGAAAACAGATAATGTAAAGGTGCAGGAGAGGCAGATTGCATGAAACAAAATATTTGTTGTAAACCCACTACAAGATGTTCGATCAGCCTGGCCATCTGTTTTATCTTCCTGGTTTTGACGTTTGGAGCAATACAGGTTCGGGCCGAATGGCCCTATGTGGTTACCTCCCCGGACGGCACACCGGTTTCTTATGAAATCCATGGTGCTGGAGAGCCGACACTCGTGTTCGTTCACGGCTGGAGCTGTGATGCCCGCTACTGGCGTGCCCAACTGCCATATTTCTCTAAAAACCACCGCGTGGTCGTGCTTGATCTTGCAGGTCACGGCCACTCGGGTACGGCACGTCAGCAGTACACCATGAGGTCGTTCGGTGAGGATGTACAGGCAGTGACATTGGCAACCGGAGGCCGCAACGTTATTCTCATAGGTCATTCTATGGGCGGCACGGTCATAGCAGAGGCTGCCCGGCTCATGCCGGACCGTGTCATTGGGTTAATCGGCATCGATACACTTGAAAATATAGAGTACCCGTTGACTCGCGAGGAGCTTAAAGGGATGATCGGTCCGCTTGAAAAGGATTTTCAAACCGGAAGCCGGCAATTCGTATCGGAGATGATTTCACCTCGCACCGATTCCCAGCTTCGCGAGTGGATTCTCGCAGATATGTCTGCCGCACCGCCTGCTGTTGCCATTAGTGCGATGAACGACATGATGTCGCTGTACATCACAGGGGAAGCGGCCAGGATATTTGATGACATTCGAATTCCCGTCATCACCGTGAACTCAGACCTGTGGCCCATCAACTATGAAGCAAACCGGCGGCACATGTTCTCCTTTGATGCAATTGTCCTGAAAGAGACGGACCACTTCTTAATGCTGAATCGTTCAAAGGATTTCAACCGCGCATTGGAGAAAGCAGTCAACACGATTTCAAAAAAGGCGGTTAAATAAAAATAGTGAACAGCAATTTGGATCAAAAGCGTGCGCAATGTAAGGCCCCGAACAATGACTAAATACTCGAACATGGATATAAACCCGGAAGTCGCTGCTGTTTTTGATGCTTACCCCGATGATATTAAACCCAAACTCATGTTTCTTCGAAAGCTGATCCTGGATACGGCCGCATCAATTGGAGATGTCGGAGAATTGGAAGAGACATTAAAGTGGGGAGAACCCAGCTACCTTACGCCAAAAACTAAGAGCGGCAGTACAATACGGATCGCTTGGAAAAAATCACAAGCAGATCAGTATTCGCTTTTTTTCAAGTGCACAGCTAACCTCATTCCGGCGTTCAAAGAGAGATTTCCAGAAAAATTCAATTTTGGAGGAAATAGAAGCTTAGATTTTCATATTCATGATGAAGTTCCCACAAAAGAATTGTCCCTATGTATTGCGTTGGCTTTGACGTATCATCGAAATAAAAAATTAACTTTTACCGAGAGATGGAATATGATGGAAAAAATCACCTCACCCTTCACTGAAGCGGTACAGGGCAAAGGCAGTGCTGTTCGGAAAGGAGATGATGTTCAGGATGACACAGTCAATACCAACCCATAAAGACCTCATCGCTCCGTGCGGAATGGATTGCGGTATCTGCAGCAGATATCTTGCCGGGATGAATGATTTGAAGAAAAACCAGTGCCCGGGCAACCTTCTGTCATGAGTGCGAGCAATACCCATGCAGGGAGATTAACCGCATGGATCACAGGTACCAATCCAGCTACAACATGAGCGTGAAAGATAATCTGGCGTTTATAAAAGCGCATGGGGTGGAAGCGTTCACAAAGAAACAGTATAAAGAATATCACTGCTCGAACTGCGGTGAACTCAAATCAGTCCATAATGGAAAGTGCTTTAAATGCCAACCCATTCAGAAATTAGTGGAAATAAAGAAGGATTGAACATTAAAAAAGGAGGAAGTCATGCCGATTATCCAAACCGTTGATCCACAAAATGCGAAAGGAAACGTTAAGGAAGCCTATGCCGTGTTTGAACAAATGGGTGCGGATGTTCCTTTACCCATGCAGATGCACAGTGCCAGCCCTGAACTGATGGGGGTTCACCATGGCATCATGAAGTATTTTATGACCCATAAAAATTTAGGGTTCCCGGTATTGACCCATATCCGGCTACTGACGGCCAATGAGGAAAATTACCCTTACTGTACCAATTTGAATGCCCAGTGGCTTCAAATGGCGGGCGGTTTAACCCCTGAACAGATTGAGGCGGCCAAACAGGATCCGGAAAACGCTGCTTTGGATGACAAGGACAAAGCACTTTTGAAATTCGTTGTGCAGGTTGTGAAGGACCCGGCATCCACGACTGCCGAGGACATCCAGAACCTGCGGGACCTGGGGTGGACCGATGCTGATGTGTTCGACGCAGTGTATCATGCCATGGGTATGGTGGGGGCCGGAATCATGTTCAAGGCCTTTAAAATGGCGGAATAGGACAGCCAAAGATTTATTTAGTCGGGCCGCACACAAGGCAATAAGGGTATCCAGGATATGGATGAACAGAAAAACACATATCGAGAATATGAACCTTCTTTGAATTTAAAGCCGTTTCTGCACTGCTACTGGGCATATGATACCCCAGATTCCGACAGGGGCCATACCGGCTCAAATCCAATTATCCCGGACGGATGTGTGGATATCATTTTTAATCTGAATCTGCCGACCCAATCTGAATGTTTCGTGGTTGGCCCGATGACCCAACCCATATTCAACACAAAAAACAACCTGTTTGGCATCCGGTTCAAGCCGGGAATGGCTGCATCGTTTTTCCAGTCACCGATTCGGGAAATGACGGATCAAATACTGACATTAAATCACATCGACCGGTTTAAAACACAAAACATTGCTGACCACCTGGCAAATTCAACCTCACCGGGCAGCAAAACCGCCCTTGTCGAGTCCATATTTGAACAAATGTTATCTGGAAAACCTGGATTAGAAAGACGTGTACAATTTGCCATTAATGCCATTGAGTCCTCAAATGGCAATATAAACGTCCAGGAGCTGACCCATCAAATCGGCTGGAGCCGGCAGCATTTCACAAGGCAATTTCTTAATATTACCGGGCTGAGTCCAAAGTTTTTCTCACAGGTCATCAAAGTCAATCGAGTGATCAACATTCATAAGGATCAAAAATGCGGCTGCAGCCTTGGTGATTTGGCGCAAATCGGAGGATATTACGACCAGGCGCACATGACCAACGCGTTTAAAAAAATAACCGGGCTTACCCCGCAACTGTTCTTTAAAAATATCTGAATGTTCCATTCTTCCAATACAGCAACCCTAAAATAGGATATTTTCTCATAATTCAAACGATTAATCTTAAAAAGGAGGCCAGTATGATCGCTTATTGCGGAATGGACTGTAAAAAATGTGAGGGGTATTTGGCGACAGAGAAAAATGATGACATATTGCGGGCTGAGGTTGCTCAAAAATGGAGCAAAGAATACAACACTGATATTAAACCTGAACAGATCAACTGTTCGGGGTGCAAATCTGACGGTGTTAAATTTTATTTTACAGAAACCATGTGCCCGATACGAAGATGCAATATGGAAAAAGGTACTCCCCACTGTGCCGGATGCAGCCAATATCAGTGCAAAACACTGGAGGATTTTATCGCCATGGCACCACCGGTCGGAGATGCCCTTGAAAAACTAAGATAAATTCAGGCACCCCGCCGTGTCACCCTTGAATGATAAAGCAGAAAAGAGATGATGATGAATGTGGATTTAAAATATTTCTCAGGAACAGGCAACTCATATAAAGTCCTGGATACGTGCAAGGACGTGTTCATTCAAAACGGCTGTACAACAACACTGTCTTCGATCACTGAAAAATCTGATATCATTGAAGGGGCTGATTTAATCGGGTTTTGTTTTCCGGTCTATGCCTTTGGGATTCCAAGGATATGCAGAAAATATCTGGCAGGCCTGCCAAAATTTGATCATCCGACCAAGGCCTTTGTACTGATTACAGCCGGTGACCCTGAAGAATCCGGTTTTTCAATTATGGAAAGCACGGCCATCCTGAAAAACAAAGGGCTGAACGTCACCTACAGTCGTGTGGTCCATATGCCGTCAAACTGGACCGTGTCCATGAATCCGCCACCCAGAAAAGAGGCGCAACGCATCATCGACAGCGGTATCATCAAAGCCAAAGCCATTGCAAATGAGATCCTTGGGGGGGTGCCTTATCACCATGCGTTTAACTACCCACCCGGATACAGCCGGTTTGGGTTTTATAAGGATTACTACCTGTTCAAGTGGCTGGGTGTCAGTAATCTGTGGAGAAGTTTCAGAACGGATGAAACCTGTGATGCATGCGGATTGTGTGAACAACTCTGCCCCACACGAAGTATTCAGATTGAAAACAGCACACCCAAATGGACAAACACCTGTGAACAATGCATGCGTTGTGTGAATTATTGCCCCAAGCAGGCCATTTTTCAAAAAGAAGAGGGCAGCATAAAGGACAAAAACACATATCACGAACCCACCTTTAAACCTTTGAAAATAAAACCGCAAAAGGATCATACAGCTGACTAACGGCGCAAGATTTGATATGGGTGCAGGGATGTGCCCGATTCGTGTTGGAGCTAATTCTAATATTATGGAGAAGGATTCATGTTTGGTTTAAAAAAAGGCAAGGTTGTACCTGTCCGTCCGTTCCATTGTTCTGTTTTTCTTGCTGCGTTTCTCTTTTTACTGTGCGCCCTGCCGTATCCGGCCAGGTCATGCAATTGCACCGGAAGCGGCACCTGTTATGACGTTATTGATGAGGCAAGCTTTGATGCGGTCCCCTGGGTCAGCCTCGGCCCGGGAGATACGGTCCGGATTCACCACAGGGCAGAGCCCTACCGCAGAATCATCGGTTTGAGAAGTGTCGGAACCGCATCGGACCCGATCAGGATATGCGGGGTCAAGGGGCCCAATGGTGAACTGCCCGTGATTACCGGTGAAAACGCCACCCCGATCAGCGGATATCTCTACAGTTGGGGAACCGGGCCGGGCACCAACATTGGCGATTACGGGGTGATCCTTGTCGGAAGAACATCCCTGGCCGGTGACAGCTGGCTGCACTCTGCCGAGCATATCATCATTGAATCATTAAAGGTTGAAGGCGGGCATGCGTCCAACACCTACACTCCCTCAGGCGGCTCCCCGAGAAACTTTGTATACGGTGCGGCAGGCATCCGGGTGACCAACGGGGATGATATCACGATCCGGGACTGTGAAATCACAGGCAATGGAAACGGAATTTTCCTCAGGGGCGATGATGCCAGCCAGGATGCCACCATCACCAGTGATACCCTTATTGAAGGAAACTACATCTACCACAACGGCAACAGCGGTAGAAACACGGAGCACAATGTATACAGCCAGGGCATCAGGCCGGTGTTTCAATATAACCGTATCGGCAGATTGAGGCCGGGTAACGGGGTTGAGGACCCTGCAGGCGGCACGGCCTTAAAGGACCGGTCCGCAGGCGCGGTGATCCGGTACAACTGGATCGAATCAGGTGCCCGGACACTTGACCTGGTTGAGGCCGAGGATGCCCTCCGGGTGATTGATGATCCCGGTTACGGGACAGATTTTGTCTACGGCAATATTCTGGTCAACACGATTGATGATAATGACAATTATATCGCGGCCCGGACCATCACCCACTTCGGAGCGGACAACATGGCCGATGATGACACCGGGGACTGCATCCGGTACAACCCCACCGACAGGTATACCTGCAGAAGCGGCCCGTTTCAGAAAACCCAGGGCGGCCCGCTCTATTACGGCACCCTGTACTTCTATCACAATACCGTGGTCATCAAGGATTATCGGACAGATGACAACTACTGGACCCAGGATATGCTGTTTGAGGTATCCACCTCAGGCGGGACGGTTGACGCCCGGAACAACATATTCCACATTTACACACCCAACGGCAACCCGCGGCTTGCCATGATGCTGCGTTACGGGACATTGAACCTGGACGGGACCAACTGGATCAATGCGGGATGGGAGCCCGGTCACTGGCGGGACTGGGCAGGTACCATCAATGAAAATGTCCCCTTGATCACGGGAGCTGTCCCCGGATTCGTTGATACGGAATCCAACGCCTTCGACCTGACCAAAACCTCTGCTGCCATTGACCAGGCCTCCGGGATGGCACCCGCCGTAACCGCAGTGGGGTATACGCCCGTGATGATGTATCAGCTTCATCAATCCTTCATGCAAAGAACGGCATCCGGTTCTGCCATGGATCTCGGTGCTTTTGAATACTTCAGGAGCAACAGTGTGATCAACCTTCTGCTACCCATACTTTTAAATTCAGGGGATTGATGCAGCTGACTGCCGGAACCGAACCGATGCCACCATAGCAGCAGGCGGCAAAGAGACCACCTGTCAAACCCGGAGATGATGAATCATGAAACTGGTTTATATTGAATCACCCACACTGAGCGAGCAGCAGTATTTTGAGAACAAATTATTGAGATTCAATGAATCAAAAATTGAAGGATACTCCTATGACGGATTCATTTATAGAATCGATGACGCTGATAGGATAGTTGCCGGTATCAATTGTGAATTTGGCGGCGGGTGGCTCTACATCGCCGGATTATGGGTCTCGGAAACCCATCGTGGCAAAGGACTGGGTGACAAACTGCTCGCTGCTGCTGAAAAAAAGGCGTTAGAGGAGAACTGCCATGGCGCCTATCTTTTCACATATGATTTTCAAGCCCCTGAATTCTACCAGAAGCAGGGATATGAGATATTTGGAAAACTGGAAAAATTCTGCAATCATCATGAAAAGGTATATATGAAAAAGCGCCTGGTGTAGTGAAAAAAGTGGTCCAGGATTTTTTTTGATTATTTCCTGACATACTGCTGTCACAGGGGTGTGCCATACTCCTTTGAAACCCAACCATTTTAAAGGAGGCAATACATGAAAAAGAATGTTGTTCATCTCTTTGTTTTTAACGGTCTGTCTGACTGGGAAACCGGGTATGCCGCTGCCGGAATCAACAGCGCTCAACTCCAGAAAAATCCCGGCAAGTTTCAAGTCCTTACTGTCGCAATTGATAAAACCCCTGTCTCGACCATGGGCGGGCTCTGTATCCAGCCCGATCTTGCGGTTGAAGAGGTTTCTCCCCCGGACAGTTCAATGCTGATACTGCCGGGAGGTCTGGCCTGGGATGAGGGAAAGTATACGGAACTCATGGATACTGCCCGCATATTTCTTGATTCCGGGAAACCTGTGGCAGCAATCTGCGGTGCCACTGCCGCGCTTGCAAAGTCAGGATTACTGGATAACAGGCGGCATACCAGCAACGCCCGTGATTATCTGATCGCGACAGGGTACCAGGGCGCTCACCTGTATGAAGATGCCCCCGCAGTTACCGGCAACCGCGTGATAACCGCATCGGGTGTCGCACCTGTGGATTTTGCATACCATATATTTAAAAATCTGGATCTATATGCCCCTTCGGTACTGGAGGCATGGTATGGACTGTTTAAAACCGGGCGGCCGGAATTTTACAATGAATTGATGCAGGCCGCCAACTAGGTATAGCCTTTGACAGGCACATGATTTATAATCCGTTACCTGGAGCGGCTAATATTGAAAGGAAACATATTATGGGCGCAAGAATACTGGGTATTTCCGGAAGTCCGGTTAAAAACAGCAACACGGACCGACTGGTAAAAGCTGTCATGGATGCCACAGGTGTAGAATCTGAATTTGTCAAACTCAGCACCATCACTGTCAGGCCCTGTTTTGCATGCAAGCAGTGTGTTCCCGACAACATCTGCAAGGTCAAGGATGATTTCCAGGAGCTGGCCGAAAAAATCAAAACAGCGGAATGTCTTGTCATCGGTGCCTACACCCCCTACGGCCAGATCGATGCATTTACCAAAGCCCTTCTGGAACGGTTCTGGTCACTCCGCCACGTGAACAACCTGCTCAGGGACAAGTTGTGCGCTACGGTTCTCACCGGCCTGATGCCCGAAGCACTGGACCACGTAAACAATGCCATGACCGCTGAACTCAGGGATTATGAACGCATGGAACTTGTGGGTCAATTATCGGTTACCGGGAATCTTCCCTGCCTCACCTGCGGTGAGGGAGACGGGTGTGAAATGAGTGCGGTTAAAATGATGTTCGGCCCGGACGCGAAAACTTCGGATTTTGGTTATTCACGGGTCGAGGATCAACAGGAAGTCTGGGAGGAAGCCTCAAGGGTCGGCCGTTTGATCGGTAGCCGCCTGCAGTCAGCGGATAGCAGTTAACTGTGCTCTAGCGCCTTTTTGTAAGTGAAAGCAACTCCTATGAAAAAGATACACCTGATCCGTCATGCAAAATCGAGCTGGGAAGATACCTCCCTTGACGATATTGACCGGCCGCTGAATCAACGGGGGATTAAAGCCTCCCGGTTTATGGCGAAGCATATGGCCAAGGCAGGCTGTTGTTTTGATCATGTGTTCTGCAGCCCTGCGGTCCGGGCACAAGCAACCATTGAGCTGATCAGCAGGTCCCTGCCAGAAAGAGATATTCAATGGCGTACCGATGACCGGCTCTATACCTTTTATGGCGAGGGGCTGCTCCGGTGGTTTAAATCGTTTGAAGAACCGGTGTCTGAATTGACCATCATCGGCCACAACCCGGCACTGACTGATCTGAGCAATATTCTCGGTGACCGCTTGATTGAAAACATCCCCACATGCGGATATGTTCAACTATCCCTGGATGCTGCATGCGGCTGGCATGAAGTATCCAGGTATTCTGCAACAGTTACAGCGTTTCTCAGACCAAAGAAACTGATGAAATGACAAGTGGAACCATTGAGCAACACCAAATTATAATCCGTACGATTCATGAAAGGAGCCTACAATGTTCAGAACCTGTATCCTGGTGTTACTTCTGATTCTTCTGCCTTTAAATCCTCTAATTGCTGACACCCGGCAATCCAAGGCAGAAGCAGTAACATCTGCCCTGGCCTGGCTGTCCCTGGTGGATTCCGGAGAGTACGAAGACAGCTGGAACACCTCTGCCACGTATTTTAAAGCTGCCGTTACAGCCGATCAGTGGCAGCAAACCCTGACTGCGGTAAGAAAACCCCTTGGTGCACTTAATTCCAGGGCGGTCAAGTCAGCAGCCTTTCATACCTCTTTACCCGGTGCGCCGGATGGGGAATATGTGGTGATTCAGTTCTCCACCTCCTTTGCAAATAAAGCATCTGCCACTGAAACGGTCACTCCGGTCAAGGAAAAGGACGGTACCTGGCGGGTCACCGGATATTATATCCAGTAGCATGATCAAGGCCCCGAAGAACATCATGAATCCCTATCTGGAACAGGAACTATCCCGCAGTAGAGATAACGGGTATCTGCAATACCATGCCCCCAGGTATGACAGGCTGCTCTCTCTTTTGTTGAAGTACTATTCAAAAGATCTCAGGGTCCTTGATATCGGAAGGTCTCCATTTACACGGATTGCAGCGGATACCATAAAATCAGACATTGATACGCTGGGTTTTGAAGCAGATAAGCAGACAGACACCGGATATAATTACCAGTATGACCTCAATCACGCTCAACAAGAGGACACCTACAGAAAAGACCTCCCGGCTTATGACATCATCATCTTTGCCGAGGTGATTGAGCACCTGCATACCTCACCGGCCCTTGTTTTGAATTTCCTGAAAACGCTTTTAACCGATAACGGTATTATCATTTTACAAACCCCCAATGCCGCTGTCCTGCATAAAAGAGTGCAGTTTTTATTGGGTTCCCATCCTTTCAGCCTGATTTCGGAAAACCTGGAGCATCCTTCGCATTTCAGGGAATATACCCTGGATGAGTTGATTAATTACGGCCGCAATTTGGGATTTACCATTGTCGAGAAGGGCCATGAGAACTATTTTGATTACCGATATTCACTTCTCAACAACGGGACCTTTTCCTTCAGGAAACGCCGGGGCCTTTTGAACAGCTTCTACCGGCTTGTCCCTGCCGGTGGAAAACCCGGTTTATGCATGGTCCTGCGATTGGATAAAATATGCAGATAGAAATTGCACAACTCACAAATATTGATGATACCCTTGCGCTTCACTACCGGTATCAGGTTGACTCAATAGCGGATGAAGACAAAAAGGACGGCTTTGTCACCACACCCTTTACCCGTGACGAGCTGACAGACCTGATCAACAAAGAAAAGGGGTTGTTCATTGCCAAGAAGGACGGGGGCGTCATTGCCTATGCCATGGCAGCTTCATGGGACTTCTGGTCTGTCTGGCCCATGTTTGCACATATGATTAAAGACCTTCCGAACCTGACCTACCGGGATTTGGCGTTAACCACTGACAATTCATGCCAGTACGGCCCCATCTGTATTGATAAATCTGCCAGGGGCACAGGGGTACTCGAATCCCTGTTTACCTTTGTAAAGGATTCCATGGCCGGGCGGTTTGAGGTCATCGTCACGTTTGTGAACAAAACCAATGACCGGTCATATGAAGCCCATACCAGAAAACTTGGCTTGGATGTCATCCAGGAGTTTGAGTTCAACAACAAGCAATACTATGAAATGGCATGCCTCACCAAAGGCAGCGGGGTTACAACTTGAAAATGCTAAAGGATGAATCATGACACAGCGTTTATTTGTGTACGGCACCCTGGGTCCGGGATGCCCCAATGAACATGTTCTCACCGCCATCGGCGGCACATTTGAAGAAGCAACCGTCAAAGGGCATCTCAAGGAGCAGGGGTGGGGCGCTCAAATGGGGTATCCCGGAATTGTCCTGGATGATGCCGGAGATGACGTGAAAGGATTCATTTTCTGTTCCGATCACCTGGAGGGCAACTGGGACAAGCTTGATGCGTTTGAAGGCGAGGAATACAGACGGGTAAGGATCAGGGTAACCACCAAGGATCACAAGGAAGTGGACGCTTATATTTACATGCTCAGGGAGGGATAATCGCCGCTGATCATGATGAAGCGGTATGTTTAGCATGAAGAAACCTTTTGTTCCGACTGAATTTGTTGTCCCTTTGCGGGTTGAACAGGCAGGATATACCCTGTCCCCGTTAACGACGGCCCATGTTGACAAAGATTATGAGGCCGTCATGTCCAGCAGGGAGAGCCTGCGTCACATCTTCTGTGAATATGATACAACGTGGCCGAAGGGCAGCATGACCCTGACGGATAACTACCGTGATTTAGCGCGCCACCAGCAGGAGTTTGATGAGCGGCAGGCGTTTGCCTATACCATGGAAACACCTGATGGCCAAAGCTGTATCGGGTGTGTATATATCTATCCCTGCCAGAGGGGTAATTATGATGCCCAGGTGTATTACTGGGTTATCGACAGTGTGAAACCGGACGGCCTGGAGGCGGATCTGGACGAATTCCTGCATCGCTGGTTAAAGGAAACCTGGCCGTTTGAGCTTCCGGTCTTTCCAGGCAGAGGGATTTCATGGCAGGAATGGGAGGGCCTGAATCATGGAATATGACAAGGCACATGTATCGATCAACACGATCCGCCAGTGCACGGTCTTCAATGACAAAGCCGTGCTCGAGATCGGGTGCGGCCAGGGCAAGGCCTCATCGTTCCTGGCAACGGGTACGAGGACTTATACCGGGATCGACCCGGATCATGAGGCCATAAAAACCGCCAGGGAAAATCACGGTCATGTGGATTTCAGGATCGGTACCGGAGAATCCCTGGAATTTGATGACGCCAGTTTTGATATTGTCCTGTTTACCCTGTCGCTGCACCACCACCATGATTGCGGCAGGGCATTGGATCAGGCGCACCGGGTGCTTAAAGACAGCGGCACCCTGATCATCACCGAACCCGCTGTTGAGGGAGAATTCCAGCAGTTCTTTCACCTGTTCAACGATGAAACCGACCAGATCCAGGCTGCATACAACAGTATCCAAAACAGCCGGTTCAGGATGATCCGCCAGGACCGGTATCACGCAATCGCTGAATTTGGAAGTCTGGATGCCCTTCTCACCTATCCCTTTGACCGAGATACGGTTCAACCCGAGGACGCCCGACGGATCAAACACCTGCTTTCAACGGTGCAGGCGAATATCCCTCAACCGGATCAGCCGGTTTGCCTGACCGATACCATCCATATCTACTGCATGTCCAAAAAAGGAAATGTCTGATGTCGCAGTTCACCATTACACTGGAAAATCAGGGACAAAGCCGGATCCGGCATGACCTTGCCGGTACGGAGATCCTCACGGACCGGCCGCCGGAATACGGCGGCCAGGGACGCTCTTTTTCAGCCACCGACCTGGTTTGTGCCGCCTTGGGCACCTGTATCCTGACCACCATGGAACAGATCCTGGCACGTGAGGGCCATGATCCGCAGAAACTGGTCATGAGCGTTCAAAAAACCTTGTCAGACCACCCCAAAATGATCCGGGCCATCCATCTGGATATCACCTATCCGGACCCTTTGGATGACCTTTTGAAAAAAAAGCTGACCCGTGCCATGGCCGCCTGCCCGGTAAAACGGAGCCTGAGCAGCCAGGTGGATATCAATACCCGCTTTACGGACGGTTCATCAGCCTGACAATCCAGTACCCCAAAAACATTGACGGAGTGTTTCATGCGCCCTAAATTATGGTGTTTACTTCCATTCTGGTTACTGGTTTCATTCCTGTTTCATACCCAGGCTTATGGTGACTTTTCGGCCATCAGGATTGCCACGGCCACCCACAACAGCGTTCTGCGACCCATGTCCCAGGGGGTATACGACCTGTTTTCCGACAAGAGTTTTTTCTGCTTTATGCAGGAGAACTCCAACCCCTATGTGGCCATGTGTGATCATTCGAACGGGCTGCATACATGGGGAACCCCGCAGCGGGTTCACACCCAGGCGTCGGCATCCAAATACAATTATCCCACCATGGATATGCTGCCGGACCGTCGTCTGGTGATGACCTATGCCTCACCCTTTGACGAGGCCCTGGGATTTGCCGTTTCAAACGCCCCGGCTGATGCATCGGCCTGGACTGTGAGCAACGTGGATATCGGCCGTGTCCGTCACGTGGAATACCCGCGCATCAAGGTGGACCGTAGGGGCTGTATCTATCTTTTTTATATTCACAAGCCGGACAGCAATGCCGCCCACAAACGATGGTATTACTATGTCAAGTCCGAGGACAGCGGAACCACATGGTCCGATCCCGTGCTGTGCCTGCAGCGGGAGCTGGACGACCCCTACGGT
>QZLA01000204.1 GCA_004796375.1 Desulfobacteraceae bacterium | reverse complement strand
GTACTATATTGTGCGCCAGGGCATCATCCATTGAAATTATTGTTTTAAAGCTTAATTTGGTACCTAAATAGTGCACGAGTCGGAGGCTTCCATAGGCAAGGCATTTAAGGGCGAAGCTATAGTTAGACTATGCTTCGCCCTTAATAACGCAGCATAGGGGAGCCTCCGACTCGCCCGACTTGTTGGGACGACTTGTCCCCTCGACTTGTGGGGTCGTAGCCTTTAGGCGAAGCCCCAAGCTCGTTAAGAGCGAAGGCGGGCCCTCCATTCCAAGTCCACAATTCGTTCCAAGCTACGGCTTGACACGTAAACGATTTCAATCACTTAGAACGGGTTCAGGCTGAACCCGTTTCATCTTTTCTGATTGATAGACAGTGTGATAGACGCTAATTCTTCAGATCTGCCCTGCTTAAAGATGGTTGATTTTCCGTGACGATAGTCCAAGTTTTAGTTTGGAAAAATTTCAACCGATTTAAATCCTATTTCAAAATCCCAAAACTTCATATTTTATAGTTTCAATTATTCAACGTCTAAGTAAGTATCATTATTTTTTTTGGCTAAAATTGCTATTGCCATCTGGCACAACCACTGCCGTGCTTGAAGAGATATTGTCAAATGTTGTGTATGGCATTAGGCGGCGATCCGTTTTTCAATAATGCCGTTAATGAATTTTACTCCTCTGATTACTTCTCCAAGCCTTTCAGGATGATGCAATTTGATCCATCTTTTCTGAGCGCATCGGCAAAGCTGAAAAGCCATGGTTAAAACAGTTAAAGATGAAAAGCAGCTTCTGACTTTTGCGGTCCTCAACCGAACAGTAGCAAATGTTGATTCTATGGGATTGGTCGTACGAATATGTCTCCAATGTTCAGCTGGAAAGTCGTAAAAAGTTAACAGAACATCACGATCCTTTTTCAAACAATCTGTGGCCTTTGGATATTTTGCTTCATATGTCTGGATGAACGCATCAAAGTTTTTTACGGCTTCAGCCTTGTTGTCCGCCATCCAGATCTGATGTAGCCTTTCCTTGGCTTTCGCTTGAAGGCTCTTTGGTAAATTATTCAGAACATTGGCGGTCTTGTGAACCCAGCACCTTTGCCAACGCGTGGTGTCATATACTTTGCTGAGCGCTTTCCAAAAACCCAGAGAACCATCTCCAATGGCCAATTGCGGGGGGATCTGCAGCCCCCTTCGTTTTATGTCTACCAGCACCTCGATCCAGGATTGTTCGCTTTCCCGGAAGCCGCCTTCCAGGGCAACCAGCTCCTTATGACCGTGTTCAGTGGCTCCGATGATCACCAGAAGACACTGCCGATCATCCATGCGAACGTTACAGTAAATTCCATCGACCCAGAAATATACATAACGTTTATTGGAAAGATCCCGTTGCTGCCACTGATTGTATTCATCCTGCCAGATCGTTTTGAGCCGACTGATGGTTGCAGCAGATAGACCCGGTGCATCTTTTCCTAATAAAGCGGCCAGAGCATCGGTAAAATCGCCGGTAGAAACTCCTTTTAAATACAGCCACGGCAGCAGGGTCTCAATGCTTTTTGTTTTTCTCAGATACGGCGGTAGGATCGCCGAGGTGAACCTGATCCTGCCGCTGCACGGATCGGGTTGCCGGTCACGGATACGAGGCGCTTTCACCTGAACCTGGCCAATACCGGTCTGGATCTCACGTTCCGGCAGATAGCCATTTCGAACAACGCGTTGCCATCCCATGTTATCCGATATGTCTTTGTATTGTTTTAAAAATGTTTCGACTTCGGCCTCTAAAGCGGCAGAGAGCAAACGCCGAGCACCTTGTCTTAAAATATCTGTAATGGGATCTTCGATGAATGATTCTGGCTTTTTTAAATTGATTAGGTTATCTTTGGCCATGGTGCGTGTATCCTTTCATTTTGTTGTTTAAAATGCCGAGCAATTGCCGCGAAACAATCGCCCGGAGGATACACCACCTAATTCCTTAAACACAACTTTTGATTATAACTCTCTGGATGCAGCTTGGTTCCAGGTGGCTGAGTCAGCTGAATAAACCGGCACATATGCGAGTTTCTGATAATCCGTGCAGCCTAAGAAATGAACCTTAATGCCTTTCGAATAAAGCTTTTCGACGATTCGAAAAAGTTCATGAACATCCTCACCCTCCAGTTCTCCAG
>QZLA01000066.1 GCA_004796375.1 Desulfobacteraceae bacterium | reverse complement strand
GTCTCCAGCACCCTCCAGCACCCTGTTGAGTACAACAGCCCCCTCCATACCGGCATTCCGGGCAATTTGCCGCAACGGCTCGGGCAGGGCGCGTTTCAGAATAATGATGCCACTTTGCTCCTCACCCTCCGCCTTGATGTCTTCCAGTGCTTTCAGGCATCTGACCAGTGCAACGCCACCACCGGGTACGATCCCCTCCTCCACAGCCGCGCGCGTGGCATTCAAAGCGTCTTCCACACGTGCCTTCTTTTCCTTCATCTCAGTTTCCGTGGCTGCACCGATATTGATGACCGCCACCCCGCCGATGATTTTTGCCAGCCTCTCCTGCAGCTTTTCACGGTCATAGTCCGACGTGGTTTCTTCGATCTGGTTCCGGATCTGCTTCACTCGGTTCTTGATATCCTTTTTAACACCGCCGCCGTCAACAATAGTGGTACTGTCCTTGTCAATCCTGACTGATTTAGAGGTCCCCAGATTTTCTATCTTGATGTTCTCCAGTTTCAAGCCCAAGTCTTCAGAGATCACCTGGCCGCCGGTCAGAATTGCGATATCTTCGAGCATGGCCTTGCGCCGGTCTCCGAAGCCTGGTGCTTTTACGGCAACTACTTTTAAGGTGCCCCGAAGCTTATTGACGATAAGGGTGGCCAGGGCCTCTCCTTCCACATCCTCGGCAATGATCAGCAGCGGCTTGCCTTTTCTGGCAACTTCCTCCAGTAAAGGCAGTAGATTCCTCATCACGGTCAATTTCTTCTCGTGGATGAGGAGGTAAGGCTCTTCGAGTACAGCTTCCATTTTTTCGGAATCGGTCACAAAATAGGAAGACAGGTATCCCTTGTCGAACTGCATGCCCTCCACAACATCCAAAGTGGTCTCAATGCTTTTGGCCTCTTCCACAGTGATGACGCCTTCCTTACCCACCTTTTCCATGGCCTCGGAAATCAACTTTCCTATGGTTTCATCACTGTTAGCCGAGATGGTGCCCACCTGTTCGATCTCTTTCTTATTTTTTGTGGGCATTGACAATTTTTTAAGTTCTGCAACAACGGCTTCAACACCCTTATCAATGCCACGTTTCAGCGCCATGGGGTTCACACCTGCGGTCACCAACTTCAAACCTTCGTTATAAATAGCCTGGGCCAGAACCGTTGCCGTAGTGGTACCGTCACCGGCCGTGTCGCTGGTTTTGCTGGCTACCTCCTTGAGCATTTGTGCACCCATATTTTGAAATTTATCAGATAATTCGATTTCCTTGGCCACGGTCACTCCGTCTTTGGTGACGGTAGGCGCCCCCCAAGTCTTATTCAATACGACATTGTTTCCCTTGGGACCCAGCGTCACCTTCACGGCATCGGCCAGGGTGTTGACACCTTTCAGCATTGCCTCGCGGGCTTTTGAACCGTAGGTGATCATTTTTACAGACATGATTTGTTCCTCCTTTTCAGTATAGAACCCCCAGAATATCTTCTTCGTGCATAAAGATGTGCTCCTCTCCGCTGATTTTTATTTCGGTGCCGGCATACTTACTGAACATTATGCGGTCTCCCTCTTTGACATCCAGTGCCAAACGATTACCGGAGTCAAGCCACTTTCCGGGACCAACGGCAACGATTTGACCTTCCTGGGGTTTTTCTTTGGCGGTGTCGGGAATGATGATCCCTGCGGCCGTCTTCTCATCTTCTTTGACTCGTTTAACTATAATTCTGTCATTTAATGGTCTGATCTTCATTTTTATTCCTCCAAAACAGTATCCTCAAATTCAAAAAAGGTGTGAGGTGTCTCATTGACCCGGATGGCCATCCACTCCTGCTATACTATACCCTAGTCAATATTCCGGTTGAGGCAGAAAATCATGCTTCTGCCTCAACCCTGCAATCAGAAATACTTGCGAATCGTCTGATTTATTTTATGGTTACTTCGATCTGTTTGGGTTTTGATTCTTCGGTTTTAGGAATAGCGAGGAACAGAACCCCGTTTTCATAAACCGCCTCAATCTGATCCTCTGCAACGTTATCCGGCAGTGAAAAGCTTCGGACGAAATTGCCGTAATGGCATTCGATACGGTGGTATTGAGTTCCCTTTTCCTCTTTTTCCTGCTTGCGCTCACCCCTGATACTCAAAACTCCATTGTCGACGGTGATTTTGACATCGTCCTTTTTCACTTCTGGAAGGTCCAGTTTTACAGTGAACTCTGAGTCCGTTTCCAAAATATCTGCACGAGGCGCCCAATCGCCTGTTGCAAGTAGATCCTGCTTGTTCATTGATAGTCTGTTTGCCGGTTTGAGATACCGGGTGATAACATCTTCCATCTCCTTTAAAGGATCCCATGTTGAAAGTTTCATAACCAACCTCCTGATTTCATTTATTCATAACTCACAGAGTATGATTCCCGGCCAATTTATTGTTAAACAGATACTGCCGGAAATAGTCTCGATCTGTGTAATTGAGGCCATAGCAAATATGAGGCCAGTTGATATTTCAAAAATTGAAAAATAAACTACTTGTGACGCCTTGGCCAAAGAGCCTTCTGCATGAACCATAGTGATTGAGGTTCTATAAGAAATGAGATACCGGACCTTAACCATAGATACCAGAGAGGATCCTAAAACCAGTATTTATTTACCGAAGTTTTAATACCCTATTCACGAACGATCCACATAAAAGGCATCAAGTGTCATTGGTAAGGGAACTCAACCTTTTAGAAAATCTGGTATGATAAATGCTAATAAGCTTGGAAACAGGACATACAGGAGGTGTCATATGAACAAAAAACAGACTCAATATTTCACAAAATTGTTAAAGAAGCAATTTGCGGAACTTCAAAAGCACTCCGGCTCCCTTTTACCCGAACTCATGACCCGGAACGGTAAGGAGATTGAACCTATCGATTGCGCATCACTTGATATCGATCAATCGATGAAAACTCGAATTTGGTCGAGGGAGGTTCGTTTGATGAAAAAAATCCAGGATGCGTTGGAAAGGATCGAAAATAATTCTTTTGGGATTTGTGAATCCTGCGGTGAAAATATTTCCATGAAACGACTGGAAGTCAGGCCCGTAGCAACAAAATGCATCACTTGTAAAACTGAAGAAGAAAAGAACGAGCTACTGATTAGCTAGCCAGTGGAATGAAAGCTGCCGGGGGATAGATCTATAAGTTTCAGACTTCGAAAATCCACTGAAATTCACAAGTACATCAAAAGGAAAATCGTATGCAAAACAAAATAAATAACATTTTGGCCTGTGTTGATTTGTCAGCATACTCCCTAATGGTTTTGGAGTATGCTTTTGAAATTTCAAATAACACAGATGCACGGATAATAATCCTGAATATAATAAACCAGAAAGAAATCTATGCCATTGAAAAACCATTTGGAATTTTTCCAAGCTATATTTCACAAGGGTTGTCAGTTGATAAAATGATTCGGAAATTAAAAGAGCACAGACATCAAGAAATCGATCAAATGATCCATGATCATTTCCTGAATTATAACAGTACCATAGACATAAAAATCGATACAGGCCTGCCAATTGAACGTATCCTAGCGGCAATCGACATATTTGACATTGATGTAATTGTAATTGCAAACAAGGGAAAAAGTGATTTCTCTAAAATTCTATTTGGCAGCACTGCGGAAAAGGTTCTCAGACATTCCTCTGTGCCGGTTTTCAGTGTTCGTGATAAAACCATTTTTAAAACAAAGTCATTAAGGCGATAATCAATCCCGAACAAAAATATTCAGGTAACGATGATATGCTGTTCAAACATAGTGTCCCCATATTGCCTTCGGCATTATGAATATTGAAAAACGAAAGTTCATGGTTACGGCTCGATAGTTTCTGCGTCTATCCAATAACGGTATACTTTGGAACCGGTTATGGGGATCTTGGTAATCTGGGGCAGATCGTACGAATGACGAGCAGTTATAAAGGTCTCAATTGCAGAATAGAGGGCCTCCCTTGATTTGACGGTTAGCTTGAATTCTGCCTTCCTATGAATTTCTCCTTCCCATGAATAAATACTATCTATCTGCTCAATTTGAGCACAGGCGACCAATTTCATCAGTATAAGTTTTCCGGCCAAATTCATGGCTTCTTTGTGGGTCGGGAACGTCGTGATTACCATGCAGTATTCCATAAATCACCTCTTTTAAAAGGAGTTTGTAGTTAATTATTCTTCCGGATAGATTTATTCAATATTTTCAAGCAGGTTAGATTCCCCTAAAACAACCACCCCTTATATTTGTGGTGGTAGAAGCTGCGGAAATAGTTAGCATGATGTATGCCAGGCAAAACCTAAAAGACAATTATAATATTGGCTTTTTATTTTAACAAGTTACACACCAGTATAAACAGATAGTCCGATCACGTTTTTTGGTATTTTTTTTCACTTTGTTGCTTATAGGTATTTGATTACTGCTTTTATAGTAAGGCAACTGTTGATTTCTTACATCTCGGCACCATTAAAATGCCATCATTCCAGTTGCGATATATGAAATGTAAAATTCAGAACTCTACTGGCTTAAGAGCCCACCCAGGTATATTCATATTTCAGTTCAGTGATTTTCCTGAGCACGGCAATCTTTTATATGAGATGTAGCGTTGACTGAAAAGAAGTCCGCCATCATATCCAAAAGCGATACACAATATAAATATTAAAAAGGGGTTGACAAATTGTCAGGGGCTGGCTTAGGGTCAACGGCAAACACCTGTGCCATTATCCGCACCCATTATTCAACGCTTGAGGGAGCAGCCCTTGCCTATGACAGTTACTTTTCCTGGAAAAACTGGGACCATTACCTGGGAATCCAGGATGAAAGTGGAAACGCCAAATTCTATGACACCGGTGTGCTGGTGATCAAACCCAAATCTTTTGATCTGAGTAAATACCTGGAACTGCATGATCAGCTCTCCATCCCCTATGAAACGTGGGACTATAAAAAACTTCTGGAACGGATGCCCCATTTTGTGGATGATTCCTTTTTCCCGCCCAAACGGTATGATGATCCCACGTTCTCCGATCCCCCGACTGACAAGGTAAATCCCCAGATCATATTTTTCCCCACAGGCGGGTATATCAATGATGCGATCCTGTCGGTCCATAATGTTCAGCGGGCAGCAGAAAACAAGGGCGGGAAATTCCTGTTCAATAAAGAGGTGATGAAGATACTGCAGTTCGATAACAAGGTTACGGGCGTGGAGCTGTCCGACGGTGAAGTCATCGAAGCAAAAGCCATTGTCAATGCGGCCGGCCCCCATTCGTTTATTATCAACCGTCTGGCCGGTATTGAGGAGAAAATGAAGATCAAGACCCGGACCCTGCGCCAGGAGGTTCACTTTGTTCCCTCTCCGGGCGAATTCAGCTATGAAGAAAAAGGCATCGTGGTGTCCGACGGAGATGCCGGCGGATATCACCGCCCGGAAACCGGCAACCTGATCCTTGTGGGCAGTGAGGACCCGGCCTGTGATACCCTTGAATGGGTGGACGATCCGGATCAGTATAATCAGGAGGTCACTGATGATCAGTTCAAAGCACAGGTGTCCCGCCTGTCCAAGCGAATTCCCAACCTTCCGATCCCCAACAAGCAGCAGGGCATTGTGGATCTTTACGATGTGAGTGATGACTGGATTCCCATTTATGATGCCACCGATCTGGACGGATTTTACCTGGCCATCGGCACCAGCGGCAACCAGTATAAAAACGGTCCGGTTATCGGGCAGCTCATGGCTGAAATCATTGATGCCTGCGAACAGGGCCATGACCATGACAAGGAACCGGTCAAGGTCAAAATGCGGCACATTGATTACAACCTGGATGCAAAGATTTTCTCAAGAAAAAGAGAAGTAATAGAGAACAGTACATTTTCAGTGCTTGGATAGGCTGGTTGATCACCACCCCCGGGGAAATTTCCCCCGGGGGTGACTTACAGCAATCAAGGTAATTGAGTTTAATTCTCACTATAAGATCTTCCAATCTTCTGTAGAACCTGCCTCTGAAAGTCCTCTTGCGCCTGACAGTCAATATTTACTTGATTTATTCGCCCTGTTTTCATATGTCAAGCGAAGCAGTATGATTTAGTGATAGATAAGCATATCGCTATCTTCGAGACCCACAAGGAAGCTGACCTGAATAACAACATTTTAAAGCATAAAAGGCAAAGGATTAGGTATATTAATTCACCTTAGCACCTGTCGAAAACAAAAAAAACAACTATCCATGAGAATAAAACACTTATTTGTGCTGGTTGCTATTGTGGTTTCCAGCCTACTGATACCGGGTAACCTCTCGGAATGCATAGCGATTGATAGCAGCTGCGTGATTTATCTGCCTTTTACCGGGAATGCCAATGACGAAAGCGGGAATGAACACCATGGTGTAGTGACCGGTGCTGCCTTAGCTGCAGACAGGCATGGTAATAGTAACTCAGCCTATTATTTTGACGGCAGCAGCTACATCACCGTAGAGGCTGGCGACTCGATCTTAAACGTGGACACCGCAGGATTTACGCTATCATTCTGGGTAAAACCGGATGAACATCAAGATGAACGTGCAGCGCCGTTAATTTCTTATGGCTATGGCAGTTCCGGGGGATACGGAATCGCATATTGGCAACAGTATGGTATGTTCAGGACATCATTCTATGATTACTCCTGGACCGGGATATACGTTGCTGTCGATGAACTGGATGACCACATATGGTATATGTATACCATCACATACGACGGACATTTGCTTAAAGAATATGTGAACGGTGTTTTTATCAACCAATCAGCAGGCCCATATCACCCGGCATTACCTACTGGCACTTACAAGCTCAGGATCGGTGCCGACTCCAGATATACCAATCAGTTTTTCAAAGGATATATTGACGATATACAGATGTATAAACGGGTGTTCACGGATTTGGAAATTGCCCACCTATCAGGGTTGTCAGGAGCAATAAGAGCCACCCAGCTAAATGCGTATTCATTAACAGATTTTGAGCTTGGGATTCTAAAACCTGCCAAGTTTTCAAACTTTTGGGCGGTTTGGGGAAATCATGGAAATGCATATACCGAAATCGTAGAAAACCCTGTTAAATCAGGTTTTAATACATCTGACTTTGTTGGTGTATCCCATACATTCCCGTCTCTTGGGCTCCCCAACACCACCGACTGTGATAAATCCGAGTATGTGCTTACATCAGCCGATGGCCTGGTAACGGATCAACACCATATAATGAAGTGGAAACTGCTCATACCTGATGCATCTATTTTAAATATTGAATCGATTGTATGGAACTGGATGTCTTTTAATCAAATTCATACCGGCGCATCTAAATATCCGCCTCCGGGTGTTCCTGGTGATCCCGATCCCAGCATTGCCTATGGGGGTGGTATTTTTAACGATTTGGTCAAAAGCGGTTCTCATCCTGATGATTCTTCCATGTACAATTTTCGAGTCAGGGCTGTGCCTGATGAAGCCCTCATACCGTTCCAGATCGACATAGGCACATGGATGTCCTTTACCTATGAGGTATTCTGGACAAAATCCAGAACAGGATTTTGGAGGCTTTGGAAAAATGGCGAGTTATTGGCTTCTGCCGATGATGTAAAAACCCTGCCTGATTCGTATAACCCTGAGGAAGATGACTTTCTCCATTTCAAAACTGGACTGTACAACAAGTGGCATGATCCTGACATCGAGCGCATCAGTTTGTATTTTGACGATATGGAATTGTATATAGGCAATGACATACGTGTGGTGGATGTTTGCCCTGAGTGTCAGGGTACAGGCAGAATAGAGCCACTGATTCCCATAATTAATTATTTGCTGGGGTGGCGATAGCTAAGGGCTTCCAATCGCATAACCACCATTCAAGGGCCTCTCGGTCCTAAACAAAATAGCAAGGCATGATATCATGATATCCTCAAAAAGGTCATCCCTAATCAAATTGTATTTTGCATTTTTTATTCTTTGTTGTTTCATTCTTCAATACCATCCGGTTTGCGCATCTGATAGATTTATCGACAATAAAGACGGTACGGTAAACGACACTAAAACCGGGTTAATGTGGGCCTCAGATACACGGGGGTATACTGCAGGACGTTTTAATTTCACATATGGCAAGGATTTTTGGCTTAGAAAATCTTACTCAGGCCCGACACGTGTTCTGCCGGTCAGAACCAAGAAGTAATCTGTGAAAACCAAACATCTCCTTCAATGATTTATTATCGCAGGTAAAAACATACTCCAGGCACAGTCATGAAACCCGGTATTGATATCTACCCTGTCCACTGATACTACACCATGGGGATCAACCCCTAAAGGCCTTCTAACCACTCTCCAACAGCTCTACAAAACCGCATGCAGTGATTCTATTTGATCTCAACAAATTTCAAGATGGCGCCCATGATGGCGGCCTGCTCTTTGCTCATTTCTCCTAAACTGTTATGCCTTTCCGCCATCCGCCTGAAACGGGTGAAGTCCGTAGGCAGGGCTTCGGTATCCACCAGATATGAAATTTTCTGAATGATCGCCCTGATGTCTTTGGGATACTTTATCCGCCCTTTTACCTTTTCAAAATACTCCAGCTTGATCCGGGCTCTCAAGCTGTCAAACTCCAGGTCCTTTACCCGGTGAACCGCAAGAATCACATAATCGCCCAGGGACTGCCAGAAAATATCGTCATAATCTTTCCAGAACGGGAGATAAAACCGCAGTAATGCGGGCTGTTTTTTGCCGCGCTGGGCAATATGCTTGTACAGGTGCACGGGATAGTTTTTCACCTTGGCCTCATCCACCTTTTCGAGCATTTCAAACAGCGTCAACCGCTGCTGTTTGCGGTATTTTTTATCGACCTGTTCCAAAACACTACCTTGCCCTATGGTTGAATGAACCTTTTCAAGGGCGGTTGTTAAAGAATTTTCCATGGCGTGTTTCCTTGGTTTTGATTGACCCTGTATCTTCAGAACAGACTATAGCAAGGTCGTTGCCGGGTGTAAAGAATTGCAGGGCCAAATTGAGGCCCAAGAAGCAGGAACGCCGGAGCGTGCGGTTACAGGGATTTCTTGCGGACTACATACTGGCTCCGGTTGGAGACCTCACCGATAATGCGCACCATATACTCCCCGAGAAGGGACAGGATGGTGATCAGCACCCCGTTAAAAAATGAGAGCAGCACGACCACCGATGTCCAGCCCTCCACATCCACTCCCACAATCAGTTTTTTGAAAAGAAAGTAGCCGCCGATCAGAAATGAGAGTATCGAAACAATAAATCCGACACCCGCGACAATATTGAGTATCAGGGAGGAGTAGTTGATAATCACATTAAATGCCAGGCGGATCAGTTTCATTGGTGAATAATTGGTGGCCCCGTGCTGGCGGTGCGCCTTGCCCACGCTGACATTGGCAACGTTCCCGGTCATGGACAGCACGATCCCGTTGACAAAGGGATAGGGGGTTTTGTATTTTCTGACCTCCTTGCAGACCGCACGGGTCATGGCCCTGAAACTGCCGAATTTCAGATGTTCAGGCGCGTTGAAAATCCGGGCGAACAGCCACCCGAATATGAAACTCGCCAATTTCTTAAACCGGGTATCTTTTTTGTCCTCAAACGCACCGATCACAAAATCGTACCCTTCACTGACTTTGCGGACCAGTTTGGGGATCTCTTCAGGCAGGTGCTGAAGGTCATCATCCATGGTGACAACCACATCACCGTCTGCATCATTGAGCCCGCATAAAATGGCATTATGCTGACCGAAATTTTTCATGAGCTGGATGATCTTCACCCGTGGTTCCGACCGGTTGATCTCTTCCATCACCTCCCAGCTGTTATCCCGGCTGCAGTCATCCACCAGAACTATTTCATACGCCCAATCGTTTGCACTGAGTACGGTATCGATCCTGCAGCACAACTCCTTGATGGATTTGGAACCGTTATAGACAGGAATGACGATTGACACTTTCATGATTTTGTATCCTCAATGGCCTCGGGTTTGCCGGGCGTCAGCATCCCCTCAATGACCTGTTTACTGTGTTGAAGCGACCCGTCGGTATCAGGCAGTCCCGGGCCGAGTTCAATGGCGATGTTACCCTGATATCCTGCCTGATCAAGAGCGGTCAGACCATTTTCAAGAGATGCGCGGGTCATTGACCCCTCTAAAAGTCCCAGGTGGCTGTCCGTTTTACCGTCATTGTCATTCACATGCACGTATCCCAACCGTTCACCTGCCCTTTTGATAATCATGGCCGGGTCCTCCCCGGATATGAGCAGATGGCCGAAATCCACGAGCAGATATAAATTGGGATGCCGGATATGATCTATCAGGTCCAGGACAGATGCAGCACTGGGCAGTGCGCGTCCCGGATAGTGCTCCACATGGATTCGAATTTCCCTTTCCCTTCCCATATCTGCCAGCCGAACCAGTGAATCCATGTAGTGCGCCATGGTCTCCGGATCTGAATCGTAAAGCGGCACAATATAGGCATCTTTGCCATTGTATGACACCAGATGATCAAGCCCCTCCCGGGCAAGGCCTAGCAGTTTCTGCCGATCCAAAAGGTTTTTGCTGCCCAATGTTCGTTTACAGGGCAGTCCTGCGGCCAGCCCAATGCAGGAAACCTGGAGACCGAACGTGTCGTTGAGTTGAAAACGGTCAATGGATTCCAGCAGTCCGGGCCGGATATCAACGAATCGAAACCCCAGCCGGGCCGCTGATTTGAGACGGGAGGCTACAGCGCCGTCCATCCCCCACAGGCAGCAGCTCAGATGAATTTGAAACCGGGAAATACGCACTCCACTTCATAGTCGTGTTCAAATGCTTCTTTGGTTACACCACATTTTAATGGATTGAAAGTGAATTTTTTTCAGCCATGGCTTTTTTATGGGCTGTTGCGGTGTAAATCTTTTCTTCGGCCTGGGAGATATACCTGGGGTTGTCTGCATACCGGTATGGCACAAGGGCATGCGCCAGGGCGTGATCAAACAGTTCCTTTCCCAGCGGTGTCCGGATGACTGCCGTGGTCCATCCCTCTTCAGCACCCAGCCCGCCGAATGATATGTCGGCAAATGCTGCCGAAAAATCGGTGCAGAATCCGCAGGCCGGCCGTCGAACCGGGTCGAATCTGTCGATGGGAACCTTTACGACCCTGCCGTCACTCAGGAAAAAGGCAAACTGCTCTTTGATATTGATCTTTTCAATGAACCGGTGATCAAAGTCGTAATCCTTTTCAAGGGATTTAAACCAGGGTTCTGTGAAGTGAAAGTTGCCTGAACAGAACAGTCCCAGGCAGACATGGATGGCGTCAGAGGGAACAATGCCCAATGCCTGCATCTTTCTCACACTGGCGATCTGGCAGGGTGTTCCCACAAAGGCCAACCGGTCCAGGGGATTATAACGCAGCTCTCCCAGGGCCGTGATTGTGGGAGAAAAGGTGGAATACTCGCTTGCAAACCGGATCATCCCGTGGGAGGCCCCGAAATGTGATCCTGCCGAATCCAGGATCTCCTGTTTGGTTTTGGCAACGCAGGGTACCCTGCCATGTCCGGTCTGCTTGGAAACAATGGCCCCGTTGATGCGGCCGGTGGTCAACAGATGGGTCAGCACCGCCGTGACCACGCCCCCATCGGTTCCCGATGCCCGGATATCTTCATTGCACGCATGGGTGATGGCTGTCTGGATCACCCGGCCGTAAGGTTCCTTCCACTCACAGTGTTTCTGGATATCGCCATCCAGTTCCCGGGTCTGGGGGCAGACGGAATAGCACAAACCGCACTCGATGCATTTTTCCCTGTCGCTGATAAACGGCTGGCCTGTGTGATCAAGGTCCAATGCGCCATAATTGATTGCCGAACAGAATGAGACACACCCGCCGCAATGATTGCACCGACCCGGTGTATGGACATCTTCCACCAGATCCAGAAAAGTTTTCTGCATGCTCGCCCTTTCTATTTCCAAACGGTTTACCAGGAGTTCATCATATTTATGCCTTTGAACCGGGCCAGTTCATCCTGCATCTGTTTGAATCGATATCCGACGACCTGGAGCAGGTACTGCATGGTTTTATACCCAATGGCCGGTTCTGCGTCCATCAATTGATTAAGCTTTGCCGCTTCCACCCTGAGCACCTGGCACCGCCTTGAACTGCAGTAGGCAGACAGCCTCATCTTATAGGGCGGAATAAAACAGGACCAGCCAAATACCTGGGACTGGGGGGCTTCCCTGTCATGGGTGGACACCGTGTTCCGGCGGGTGGTGGTACCGGACCGGGGCATTTCAAATCTCAGATCCACCTGCCCTTCGAGAACAACCCACATATCCTTGGCCATGTCCCCTTCTGCAAACAGCCTGTCTTCAACTGAATACTCCTGAATGGAACAGATTTCAAGGATCTTTGACAGTTCATCCGTGCTGAAATCCTTAAAAACATCTGTTTGTTCAAGTGTCTCAATGCTTACCATGGCTTCCCTCCTTTGTTAAAATTGACAATGATTGCCAGTTGTTATACTCAAGAGATGGAAGGCAGGAACCAGAATAGAAAAAGCAGCTTTTCGGCCCGCTGTATTAGGAATTTAACCCGTTAATTTCATTATATATTAGCCGGGATAAAATGTCTCCTGTATTTTTCGCTTCCCCAATCCGTTATTGACAGCTTAATACCGGTTGTAATATTTTATGAGTATCCTAAAAAAAACTCAGATAGACAACCTGTTCAATTTTCCCTCATCAACAAAACCATTAACCCATGTTTTTCAAGAGGAGAAAAAACCATGAAAACCCATCACATGATACGATCCCTATTTGGCATCCTGGTTATCCTGGGTGCCTGTTTCACGACCCATGCCGGCGGTCCCCCCGCCCAGGTGGGTGTTGACAAAAACAATCTGTATTTTACCTGTCAATACAATACCGCCAACTGCACCTTGTGCCAGCACTTCAATATCTTTAATCTTGGCGGCGGATACCTGGAATGGTCCGTTTTTACCAGTGCAGGCTGGCTCACCACCGACATCACTTCCGGTTCCGGTGATGGAAGAATACTGGCATCTGTTGATTCAAGTATGCTTCCGCCGGGAACCTATGCCGAGCACATCCTTGTCAGCACCATGTATGGCGGGTCCCGTCAGATAGACGTTCATGTGAACATTCTTGACCCCACCGCCCCGGCAACACCGCCCTTTGGATCATTTGACACCCCGTTGAACGGTTCCACTGTTTCGTCCAGCATCCCGGTGACTGGCTGGGCGCTGGATGATGTGGGGGTGGATAACGTAAAAATCTATCGCGGCCAAGGCACTGACCTGACATACATCGGTGATGCCGTTTTTGTTGAAGGGGCACGTCCGGATGTGGAAAATGCCTACCCCGGCACTCCCAACAATTATCGGGCCGGATGGGGGTATATGCTTCTGACCAATTTCCTGCCCAACGGCGGTAACGGCACCTATCAGATCAGTGCCATCGCCGAGGACATGGAAGGCAACACCACCACCCTGGGCGTCCGGACCATCCACTGCGACAATTCCAATGCGGTCAAGCCGTTCGGCGCCATTGACACTCCCTCCCAGGGCGGGACGGCTTCGGGCAGCGAGTTCATCAACTGGGGATGGGCACTCACCCCCCAGCCCAATCACATCCCCCAGGATGGATCCACCATCAATGTGTTTGTGGATGGGGTAAATGTGGGTCATCCAACCTACAATCAGTACCGGAGCGACATTGCCACCCTGTTTCCGGGATACCCGAACTCGGACGGGGCTGCAGGCTATTTCTACCTGGACACCACGGCCTACCAGAATGGTGTTCATACGATACAGTGGACGGCACAGGATTCGGCCGGGAACACCGACGGCATCGGAAGCCGGTATTTCACCATGCAGAACAACTCAAACGACCGGCCGCTGCCGATACCTGGCAACCCGGTACAACAGAGCAGTGACGCCATAATCCCGATGCCCTCAGCTGCCGTAATTGTTGCCAATGGTGATGAGGTGTCTGTTGACTTTAACTCAGAAACCATGGTCAGGATTGATCTGGGTTCCTATCTGGACCCGCCCGATCCCCAACCCCCCGGACCGGATAACTTCACCGGTTTTTCCGTGGTGGATGGACAGTATCGGCCGTTGCCCGTAGGGTCTCACCTGGATATGGATACCGGTGTATTCTCCTGGCTGCCCGGCCCCAACTTTCATGGCAGTCATACCATTGAATTCAGGCGGACCAGCCTGAGCGCACTGGTCACCCAGAAGATGTTCCAGTTCAAATACGATGATGTGACAATCACCACCCGCCTATATTTTCCGTATATTCAAAGCGGATCAGGCAATGATTCCCTTGCCTGCATCATCAATACCAGTGATACGGCAACCGTGACAGGCAATCTTTTGGCCTATGGCAGCAACGGCACCGAGCTGGATTCCAAAGTCGTCAGCCTTGCACCCAATGAACGGATGGAATACCTGGTGAGCACTGACTTTGACACCCCGTCAGATATCCGTTACATGATATTTGAATCCAGTGCAGACACCATTACCGGGTACATGAAATTCGCCACCGGAACATCTTTCCGTGGTGCAGTACCGGCCACAACTGCGGTAAGCACCGGGGAGATCCGGGTTTCCCATATTGCATCCAACCCCAGATGGATCACGCGGATGGTGCTGCTGAACACGTCCAACGCACAGGTCCAGGCCACCGTGGCGTTCAGTGACGGATCAACCCGGACCCTGACCCTGGCCGCCGGGGAGCAGCAGGTAGTCACCGTGCGCAGCCTGTTTTCAGATACACCCCAGCCGGGAATCGGGTCAGCTGTCATTACCAATGCCCAGGGTATTGTGGGTCTTGAAGTGTTTGAAAGTGTTGAAGGCAGCAGCAACACATATATGGGCGGTATTCTTCTCAATGGTGATACCCAAACCGATCTCACGTTCCCCTTGTTCGGTAACCCGGCCAGCTGGTGGACCGGAATCGTGGCATTTAATTCATCCGGGCAAAACGCAGCCGTAACGGTTTCACCGTTCAAGACAGACGGAACAGCACTGCCCGTCTCGACCCTGAATATCGATCCTGAAACACGGCTTAAAGGAACGCTCATGTCCCTTGGCCTGCCGGAAGACACAGCCTGGTTCAACCTGTCTTCAGACCGGGCCCTGAGCGGATTTGAACTGATCGGAAGCCTTGACGGCAAGCAACTTGGCGGATTCAACTGCCTGGGAATCTCCAGGATCACAGGTGTTCTGCCCAGAAT
Source organism: Desulfobacteraceae bacterium (assembly GCA_004796375.1). Taxonomy (GTDB): domain Bacteria; phylum Desulfobacterota; class Desulfobacteria; order Desulfobacterales; family Desulfobacteraceae; genus MADRE2. The sequence continues at coordinate 3,949 of QZLA01000066.1, read as the reverse complement.
TGAAACCGACGGATGGACCGGCATCGGCGTGGTGAACACTGACAATTCTGCCGGCACCGTTACCCTGACCGCATATGATGACCAGGGGGCTGTGATCGCCGCAGCAACCTTCGACCTCAACGCCCGAGAAAAAATCGTCAGTACGGCACAGGGGCTGTTTTCGGAAAACATCGGTGCTGCAACCTATATTACCTATTCTTCGACGACAGAAGTTGCGGTCTACCAGTTGAACGGGGCATCCAATGGATTGATGCTGGATGCCTTACCCGGAATTTAAAAAAAGGAAATGGTTTACTTGATATACTGTTTTATTTTCTGATCGTCATTCAAGATGTGATCTACCAGCCAGTTCTCGATGATTTTAATGATCTCTGAATTGAGCATGGGTTCACCATTTTGCATCTGTACCAGAATATGATCCAGTTTCCTGGCAAATGTATCATGCAGCCTGGCATGATCCGCTCTTCCGGGGAACTGGATCGTTTCCATGTATTCCTCCTCAAAAGAAAAGTGGTATTTGCCGTAATCGATCATCTCCTTGAGCGCCTGCTGACCGATTTTCATGATCTCTTTTCCGGCATAACTCATCATCTGGTCATGGGCCTTGTTATATAAAGCGATCCATTTTTTATGCTGCTCATCGATCTGGCCGTGATCGATACAGAATTCATCTGTCCATTCAATCTTGCTCATCCATTCCAACCTTTTTTGCGTCCAAATTTTATAAGGATTTAAATTTTTTAATCAGATCATTACAAGGCTGTAATTTACCACAATATGAAAAAATGTAAAATTAATAAACCGACCTTTCATTGACCTTTACCCGTAATTATGTTGGGATATCAACAAGAAAAAAACGATGTTAATGATTATTTGGAACCTTTTATGAAAATTCTGCTCACCAACGATGACGGCTATCAGGCCCCGGGAATACAGATCCTTTATGAAACCCTGAGCAAGATCCATGATGTGATCCTGATTGCACCGGACCGTGAAAAAAGCGCTGTCGGACACGGGATCACACTGATTCGCCCTTTGAGGCACCACCCGGTTCAATTGAACAATGGAGACAATGGATATGCCCTGAACGGCACCCCTGCGGACTGCATTAAACTCGGGTTGTTTGACCTGTTTGACCAGAAACCGGATATCGTGATTTCCGGTATAAACCCGGGAAGCAATACCGGGATCAATATCAACTACTCCGGCACGGTGGCGGCAGCCCGTGAAGCCTGCCTGAACGGAATCCCGAGCATGGCCGTTTCCATCCAGATCGGCGATTGCCTGGATTATCAAGGGCTCGCCCTGTTCATTTCCAACCTTTTAAAACAGATCCAGCCCTTCAAGCTGCCTGCCGGGTCCTTTTTAAACATCAATGCACCGGGAATACCCATGAAGGACATCCAGGGTGTCCGGATCACCCGTCAGGCAGCGAACAACCTGTCAGAACAGTTTGAAAAACGGCAGGACCCCAGGCAAAGACCCTACTTCTGGTATGGAAAAATGAATACCGTAAATCATGAACCCGGCACGGACAATGAGGCCCTGTCAGACAATTGTATTTCCATCACCCCCATACAATGCGACATGACCGATCATGAATCCCTGGCAACGCTGGCCGGTTTGAAGGATATGATGTTCAACTGACCCGCCCTGATATCATCTTTTTGAAACAAAACAGGGCCGGAGGTTTCTCCGGCCCTGTTTTGTCACATGATCAATCGATCCGGTGTTCTATTCATCCAGCAGCAGCAAATCAATGGCACCGACAGGATAGGGGACCCCGCCGTCACTGCGGTCGAAATAGGGTACACCGCTGGCTTCATCCCAGGACAGATAGGTTACCCCGTAGGCATAGGTTTTTCCACGTAGCGGCGGAAACCACTGGATATAAACGGGATAGGCATTTCCCACGTCTTTGTCATTGATCTGGGCGACTTCAGCACTCCACATCCCTGAACTGTAGTGATCCCGGTACCTGAACCAGACATGATCAAACGATCCGTAAGGTGTCGCCTCGATATAGGTGATGGCCGACCCCTGCCCACCGCGGCAGGTGACAGAAGGAAATTTCAGGTCATTGCCAGGATCGGGGTCCCACGTGCCGTAATTCCATGAAGAACCGGCATTATAGGAAACATCGTATCGAATTCCATAATCGCTTCTTGACACTGCCTGTTCATATGCGCAGATCACGGTGTCGGCATAGGCGGAGATGGAGGTTGTTTCTTTCCAACCGGTGTAGTTTGAATTAGTTTGAATGATTTCAGGAAACCCCGTAAAACCGTGAATTCTGACCGCTTTGACTTGTTCGCTGCTGCCCTGGGATGCGATATAGGATAACCAGATCACCCAAAAGGTGGGAGAGTTTGGGTTCCAGGTGGAACTCAGGCCGCACTTGGCATTGGATTCGCCGGTAGAAACTTCAGTCCAGACCGGTGAGGTTGTATGGATGCTGTGTGCCCAGAAAAAGAGAAGATTGTCACTTACCAGGGCATCCACGGCCTTACCCAGGTTTACACGAGGTTTGGTCACCGCAGGTGATGCCTTGGGATCTGTGATGGAATCCCCTGTGCTTTCCAGGATGGATTGGACCTGGGCCGGTGTCAGAAATGATCCGGTTTCGCCCTTGGCTGCACTCTGCAGGGCGGCGGCCGCACCGGCTGCATAGGGACAGGCCGCGGATGTCCCGCCGAAATCATCCCGAAATCCCCCGCCTAGGGCCGTGGTATATGTATCATTACTCGGGCCGAACAGTTCCATGAACGACGCGCTGCTGGAGTAGGTGGTGACCTGATCGGCAGCCGTGGTATAGTCAATATAACAGTTGCCTGAGGAGCAACCGCACCCGGCAGTAAAACCCACACAGGAATTCAAGCTGATACAGCCCACAAAACCTGTTTCCGGATGCCGGCCGATATTGGCATCATACACCGCACCCACGCCGACCACATGACTGATACCGCCGGGCCAGCCGGTCCCGTCGCAGAAGCCGTCGTTGCCCGTGGACACAAACAGGGTCATACCGGCGGCCTTGGCATTGGCGGCTGCCGTTGTCATGGATGCATTGTATGAATCGCAGGATGCCTCGGAGGTGTAGTACCCGCCGCCGAAACTGGTACTGATGATCTTAATGGGATAATTGACGTTGTCGTTCTGGTGTGTGACACACCATTCCCAGGCCTGAACCATATCCGAATCATAGGCTGAGTGATCGATATCGGTCCGGGACATCTTTACCGCATAAATTTTTGCATTGTAGGCCACCCCACCGATATAATCTCCGCTGGTCCCGAGATTTCCCGCAGCAATCCCGGCACAACTGGTGCCATGGCCCTGCTCGTCCATGGGGTCGGCGTCGTTTTCACCCGTATCTGTCCCACCAATCACCTTGGTGTTGGGGAATCCTCCCCCTCCGAGCCTGGGATGGGTATAATCCACACCGGTGTCGCAGATCGCTATGGACATGCCCTGGCCATTATAGGAACTGCGAACCGTGGATGCATTGATCAACGGAATCCCCTGGGCCAGGTGAGGGTGGCGGATGCCGTCCTCGTTGATGGTCGCAACTTCCGGATGATTGATCAGGGCTGCAAGGCCTTCAACCGTGACCTCTGCTGAAAATCCGAACACATAGATAAACCGGTTGGTAATCTGGATATCTTTGGTATTGACCGCGTTGATCACGCGGTCTTGAGCAGATGCCACATCAGTGGTTAGGGTGGCCCGGGCTGCGGGATTATTGAAATCCTGCCGGACGGCCGAGACTGAATCCCGGCCCGGGTCGGCCAGGTTAACAATGACCCGGGTGGTATCGCCCGTGCTAAAATCATCCAGGATTAATGGGGCGGCTTTAAGTTTGGGATGGGTTTCCATCGCCTCGATCATTTCCTCCTGGCTGCCCGGCTCAACCCTGACTTTTGAAATCACGGGGTGAACATATGGTGCC
>QZLA01000306.1 GCA_004796375.1 Desulfobacteraceae bacterium | reverse complement strand
CGGCCTTCGGAAAATCCGTTATCGTAGAGTGACGGGAACCCGGGGTTGTAGAACTCATCAAAAATACCGTCCTTAGGACCATTGTCCTTGCCGCTTGCGATGTCGGTGGGATAGAGGGTGATGGTGTCTGCGAGCACAGGCAGTGTTAGACTGCTGTATAGGGGGATGAGGATAAGCAAGGAGAGTAAACGGCAGATATGCTTAAAAAGGATCTGTTTCATGTTTTCTCCTTCAGGGTGGGGCAACCCGTTGATTACGGATCAAAAGGAAGCCGTTTGCTTACAGGTATATCGGAATGTTGTAGATATAACAAGCAATAATAACAGGGGGTTTCACGTGATTTTGGCACACCTGTAACGCCCGGGATCGGCACCGGAGGGAGGGAAGTGAAACCCCCGGGGACCTGACAGGCAGGCCCCCGGGGGTTGATGGGGTGGCGAGTATTGAAGAGTAAGAGTTACAAATGATCTTTGTACCGGCCGTATCCTTCCTGGCCAAGTTTCTCCTCCGGGATAAATCTCAGGGCGGCCGAGTTAATGCAGTAGCGTTTTCCTGTGGGCGCCGGGCCGTCATCAAACAGGTGCCCCAGGTGGGAATCCGCGTGCCGGCTCCTTACTTCAGTCCTGACCATGAAATGACTGGTATCCCGGTGCTCCGTGATGTTGCCCGACTCAAGGGGGCGGGTAAAGCTGGGCCATCCCGTGCCTGAATCATACTTGTCCCGTGAACTGAAAAGGGGTTCTCCGGAAATCACATCCACATAGATGCCCTTTTTCTTATTGTTCCAGTAGGTATTGTTAAAGGGCGGCTCGGTACCGTTTTTCCGGGTCACTTTATACGCCAGTTTTGACAAGGTTTTTCTGAGGGTGGCATCATCCGGAACGACATACCGGGTATCTTCTTTCATGACAGTTTCAGGTGCCGCTTTCTTTTCATCTTTCCATGTCTTTTTGATGAATTGATCCCTGCCGGAATTCAGGCGGTAAAATTTATAGCGGAACGCGCTCTTTTTATGGAAATCCTGGTGATAGTCCTCTGCCGGATAGAAGGTTTTAAACGGCAGAATTTCGGTCACAACGGGCCGGTCGAACCTGCCGGATGTATCCAGCATGGATTTTGATGCCAGGGCCAGCTGTTTCTGGGTATCATTATGGTAGAAGATGGCGGAACGGTATTGGGGGCCACGGTCCACAAACTGCCCGCCGCTGTCGGTCGGGTCGATGTGCCGCCACAAATGATCCAGGAGGTCGTCATAACTGATGATCTCGGGATCAAAGTGGACCTGGATCGATTCAAGGTGGGAGGTTTGGCCCGATGCCACCTCTTTATAAGACGGGCTGGCTTTCTCGCCGCCGGAGTATCCGGACACCACCTGAACCACACCGTTTAGCTTTTCAAAATCCGCTTCAGTGCACCAGAAACATCCACCGGCAAAGGTGGCCACACTCAGGTTTTCGGCAGGGTCGGATGTGCCTCCCATGCTCATGACACCTGGCGGCGAGAATCCAATGGTGATAACGGCCAGGGCTGTGACGGCCATAATGGTCAATAGTATCGGTTTAACTGCTTTCATGGGAACCTCCTCGGTATGATGTTGTACATGTCCGCAAATAGAGGGTTATTTCCGCTGGATCCGGATCAGGGCAACCGGGTTGTTCCAGTCAAACTCGGCAGTGCTTATATCCATAGTGCCGTGGATGCCGGCATGAATATGAACGTACCCTTCTGCATCGGCTGTATTGCGGACGCCGCCATTGCCGCAGGGTGGCCCGGGAATATCCGAGCAGTTCTCGGAATTGACCTCACTTCCGGCATCATATGCTGAGGCATACAAGGGTTCCAGGAAAATGCCCCAGGTTCTTGCACCTCGCACAGCGAAAAATGCATCATTGGTGGTGACCAGCATGCCTGCGACGGAAAGGCGTTTTGCGGTGTGATGGGTGTCTATTTCAACAACTGCAGAGGTGCCGGGCAGTACCGGGCCGTCGGCCATGGCATACCCATAAATGGATGGCATATTTTCCGCCATGTCAACCAGGCCGCTGGTGTCTCCGTCTTCAGCAAGGCCGGTAAGCGCTTCTGATGCCGGTTCACCCAGGGTGAACAGATTGAAATCATTGTCGTGGGCCAGAACAATGGGCGGGCTGAAAATCTGCCCGCCGGTCAGGTTGGTAATCGTGACTTCAAAGGTCCGGGTTCCCTGTGCCAGGGCGGGGCCTGGGAACACCAGTGCAATGACCGTAAACAGGATTGATCCGATAATTAATGTTTTTTTCATGACTGCCTCCTTTTCTGTCTGAGAATTGAGCCGGTCGATACCGGCTTTGATCATGGGAAGATGATTGCTCTCCCCTGATTCTAATTCTCAGGCGTTAATGTCACAGGCGCATCACGAAATTCTCACTTTTTTATCACAATCCTGGATGGCAGTGTTCTGGACTGCCCGGTTGAGTGTTGAACCTAAAAAAAGAGAAAACCTATTTTTTTAATTTGGTGATTTTTGACCCTTCAAGGGTGAGGTTGTACATCAGGCCTTTTTGACCGAAAACAAACCCGATGACCGGATCTTTGATATTATCGGTGTCTATACTGCCGCCGGCACCGAGTTCAATCAGGGCCACTGAACCATCCACGCCAATCTTCCATCCCTGGGCATTCCTGAAATCATTCAGGGCCCCTTGCTGCATGAACATGAGTATGATCGCTTTGGATTGGGCCCCGAGCTGAAAACCAATGGAGGCGGCTGCCGTGGAATAGTAGTCAACGGTCTTGCCCCCGATGATCAGGGACCCTTCACCATACTCGCCGCCGATGCCGATACCGGCCTTGATCACCGACGGGAAGACCAGCATCCCTTTGGATTTGTTAGCCAGTTCTTTGCCTTCTGGCACCTCTTTGTAAAACGCCTTGAGGCAGGCATTCACTTTTGCATTTAATTCCACCTTTGATGCTGCCTGGGTGGTTGCGGCTGCCCATAAAACCAGGCAGGCCGCCAGAAGAATTGAATATCTTGTTCTGTTTTGAATCCGCATGCTTTCTCTCCTCATATTAAAGGCCTTTCATGGTTAAAAGAAGAACCTCATCTGCAACAAACTGAATGGTGATGTTTTTACGGTCATCTCCCCAGACACCGTCATTACCGGGTGACCGGAACAATGATGATTTCAACCCGGCGGTTCATGGCATGATCCGAAGATATGGGCCGGGTTTCTCCATACCCGACCGCTCGGATTCTTCTGGGATCCACCCCGTTGTAAACCAGTTCATTTTTTACGGCATCCGCCCGCCGTTCTGAAAGCTGCTGGTTGTATTCTTGGCTGCCGCGGATATCGGTATGCCCGGCCACTTCGATCATGGTTTCGGGGTAGCGGTTCAGCACATCTGAAATTCGTCTCAATTCCGGGTAAGCACCGGCTTTCAGCTGGCTGGAATCATACTCAAAGTATGCCTCTCCTTTGAAAGTGGCCCGCAAGATATCTTGTTCCCTGCGGATACTGGCGGCTTCTGAGGCGGCAATAGCCCGCCGCAGTTCCTGTTCTTGAAGGTCCATGTACCGCCCGACCTGGTTTCCGGCAATACCGCCGATGGCTGCGCCGATGCCAGCACCGATGAGGGTGGATTCCGTGTCTCCGCCGATGGCCTGGCCAAGTATTGCGCCAACGCCTGCACCCACACCGGCCCCGACTGCGGTTCCCCGCTCCTGGTTGGTGTGCATGGATGCACAGGAACACAAGCCCAGGGCCAACATAACAAAAAACAGTGTCCGAATGCTTCTCTTGTTCAACATGATTTTTCTCCTGATCAGTTCACAGTACAGGTTGATTTATATCATACATATAGACAATAGACACCGTGTCGTATAAAAAACTCATTTTTTTCTTATTCGGATACCTTGAATTTTATGATGCCGCATAATAAATGGTATTCAGGATGGATGATCCGGTCTGGGGTTGGACAGCGTTCTGAAAATAACAGATAAGAACAAGGATATACAACTTTTATGGAACCCATCACACCGAAGCCGTTTGGTAAATACATCCTTTTGGACCGCCTTGCCGTCGGCGGGATGGCCGAGGTGTTCAGGGGTAAAATCATCGGAGAAGAGGGGTTTGAAAAACTCATTGTGATCAAGAGGATGCTTCCCCAGAACGCTTTGGAAGAGACGCTGGTCAATTCATTTATTGATGAAGCAAAACTGGGTGCCCTGCTTCAGCACGAAAACATCATACACACCTATGATTTTGGTGAGATTGACCGGTTTTACTATATGGCCATGGAATACCTGTTCGGGCAGGACCTGCATACCCTGTTGAAACGATCCGCCCAGGCCGGAAGACCACTTGATACTGAGAATGCGCTTCTTATTATCTCGAAAATTTGTGAAGGGATGAGCTATGCCCATAATTTAAAGGATCTGAATGATAATCATCTTCAGATCATCCACCGGGACATCAGCCCTCACAACATTTTCATCACCTATGAGGGAAAGGTCAAGATCATCGATTTCGGTGTGGCCAAATCGATGACCCAGACCGATAAAACCCGGACCGGACTGGTCAAGGGAAAAGTCGCCTATATGTCTCCTGAGCAGCTTGACGCCGGTACCATTGACCATCGGACCGATATCTTCTCTATCGGTGCCCTCATGTATGAGATGCTCACCGGACAGCGGTTGTATACCGGTGATGGCGCAGACCTTTTCAAAAAGGTGATGAATGCCGAGTTCACTGCACCGGACATCTTAAAACCGGACCTGCCCAGGGAATTGATTGGTATTCTTGGGCGGGCCCTGGCAGTGGACCCGGATAAGCGGTACCCCTCCTGTGCGGATATGCAAAAAGACATTGATGACTACCTGTTTGCTATGAGCAGCCGGCCCACGCCTAAGAGACTCTCCGATTTTATTATTGAGCTGTTCAGCGATATCTATCAAACCGATAAAAAAGCAATGGCAAAGGCAGCCCAGGCAAGCCTGACAGGGGATAAACCCGTTCCTGAATCTGATCCTCAACAGCAGGATTATGAACAGACCGTCTTTATTGATAAGCCGGAGATGACCGCCACTTTAATGGCGGCAGAGCATCGGACAGCAGGGAGTATCTTTAGAAATAAACGGTTCTGGCTGAGTATCACCGTCATCCTCGTGCTGCTGGCAGCAGCAGGAACGGCCTCGATCAAAATCAAAGAGATCCGTTTGGAAAAGGAACGGCTGGCACAGCAGGCCATTCAAGAGGAAAAGAATCAAACCGCCATCCAGGGGTTCATCTCAAGGGCTGAAACATGTATTGAGGAAAACAAACTGTCAACACCTGAAAATGATTGTGCGGTGTTTTACTACCGTCAGGTTTTTACCATTGACCCGGACAATGAAACTGCAAAAGCCGGATTGGAAAGAATTGGCAATACCTATGCCGCACTGGCGGATGATGCATGGAAAGTGCTTGACATCAAGAGAGCCCATAAGCTGGTCAAGCGGGGACTTGATGCAATTCCAGGGCATGGGCGTCTGGCAGCACTGGCCGCCCAATCTGACAAGGACAGGGTTGCCATTCAGGGGCTGATAGAAAAGGCCGAACAATCCATTGAAGAAAGCAGGTTGTCAACGCCTGAAAATGATTGTGCCGTTTTATATTATCGACGGGTTCTAGAGGTTGATCCGGACAATGAACCGGCCAAATCAGGCATGATCAGGATCGGCAATAGATATGCCGCACTGGCGGAAGGTGCCTGGAGAAGACTGAAAATAAAACGGGCGCGCTACCTGGTTAGAATAGGGCTTGAAGCCGTGCCCGGGCACCCGCGCTTGATTGAATTGAAAAGCGAATTTAAAGAAAATCAACCCGGCCTGATTTTTAAAGGGATCGGGAAAAGCATCCAGGGGGTGTTTGAATAATATTAATCTATAGATAAGAAGGCCAGGCTCATTGAAACGCCTGCTTGAATCCAGGCTGAATTTATGTCAGTCTGGCACTGGCAATTTTGTTCTCCTGATGTGCCGGAACGTTGTCACACGCTCAAGCTGCTGCCCTAATGCAAATTGCTGTGGTTAATCAATCTTTTCCATGGAGGGTCGTTACTATGGGGAAACCTGTAATTATCGGATTTGCCGGAACAGATGCCAGGACCTTGCTGTCTGCGGTGATCGTTTCTCAAACAGGGCATGATAACAATGGCACAGATTACAGAGGATGTGTGATCAGGGGAACGCCAGCCATGCCCGAGTTTGCAATGACCATGGGATGGGATGTCGGGTTTGTGCCCACCCATGACAATACCGTGAATAGTTATGCGCAAGCCATGGCTGACAGTTTCGAAAAAGAGGAAATCGATTATGCCATCCCCATGCCCGAGTCCCTCATTTTCAATGGTATTGTCGACTGCCTCACGGAAAAGGGGTTTGGTGAGCGGGTGGCAGGACTGACAGAAACCGGGGGGTTTATCGAAGGCGACAAGATCCGGTGCAAGGAGCTGTGTAAAGAGATTGGCATCCCGGTAGCCGATGAGTGGACTGTGGCTGATGCCAGGTCTTTTTCCGAGGTGTCCCGGTTCGTCCTGGATTATCTTCACACCTACGGCGGGGCGGTACTTAAATTCCCATACAGTGCCGGAGGCAAGGGAGCCAGGATTATCCAGGATGTATGGCAAATGTCACAGGTGTACGATGATCTGATCCAGGACTATAAACCGGCTTACAAAAAAATGTTTAAAAACAGACCATGGCCGCTGCTCATTGAATCCCGCATGGCGGGTGTAGAGATCAGTTTCACTATTCTGGTGGACGGCAAAGGCGGATTCAGGATACTGCCCACATCCATGGATTATCCTGAACGGTTCGAAGGGCCTTCAAGTTCATTGAACCCCATTACCGGGGGCATGGGAAGTATCTCGCCACACCCTTTTGAATCCCGGCGGCTGATTGAAATGGTCAACGAACAGATCGCCATCCCACTGGTCAATGCCCTTCGCAAACAAGGGCTTTTACGGCCCTGTATCCTTTACCCGGGCTGCATCGTCTCTTTTCAGAAGCACGGAGACGACCTGAGCCCTTCAGCTGTCAGGGTATGCGAAATTAATATCCGGCCCGGAGAACCGGAATTTCAGACGGTGGTTCGGCGCCTTAAGAATTCAGGGCGCCTGTTTGAGGCCATGTTTACCGGTGAATTGGACCGGGTTTCCCCTGAAGTCAGGGAAGACCAGATTTGCCTGACCACAGCCTTTGTTACAGGGCCTGGCGGTCCGGACGGCCAGAAGGGATATCCCTGGCGGGTAACCCGCAACGAAAAAATTGAGATGGACTTTGGCTACCTGAAAAAGAAAGGATTGCTGCCCGTTCCCTCGGCCATGGGCGTTTCCAATGAAAAAGGTTTTGTTTCCGATGGTACCCGGGTGCTCTACCTGGTCTGTAATGGCAGCCTGAAGAATACCTCACACCATGAGACGGCTGCCAAGCTGACCCACAAAGTAAAGACTGCCTTTGAGGGCGGCAGGGTCCGGCTGATTCCCAGGGAAAACAACCATGGCAACCGCTTCGATTTCAGACGGGATATCGGGACCCACTATGGCCTAGCTCACAACATGTTTTCGGCATACCGCCCCTGATACGGGTTGTACACGTTGTCTGCTGTGGTTCGAATATAGCGCGTTTATGCATCTTGGGTAAGGCATTGTCGAATCATCTGTTCAAGGGCCTTCTGGGATCGGGTCTTCTTGTCGGCGGTTTTTTCTTTTTTCACATTTCTCAACAGCTGGCGCAGCTGCTGACGCGGCAGGTCCGGATACCTTTCCAGGAAGGTTTCCATATGCACCGGGTCACCCGTTGAAAGCCTTTCAAACCAAAGGCCGATCTCCCGGTCTTCTTCTGATTTTGCCGGAAGTCCGGTTTCCAATTTGTCCAGCGCCCGGTGGATGGTGTCAGGTGCGACCTCCCTCATCAGGGCACCGATGAACTGCTCCTGCCGGCGGCCTGCAACCTTGGATCTGATGGCTTTTGCTTCCAGCAGGGCTTTTTTTAGATCGCCGGGAAGATCCATCACTTCCAGCTGGCCGGCATTAAGCCTTAGGAGGCGCACCCCAAGTTCTTGAAGTGCTTTGGCTTCTTTCTTCTTTTGGGTCTTGCTGATGTATTGGTTTTCAGGGTCCATGGTATGGTGTTGAACGTTATTCTCTTTTTGGGACGTTTGTGCCGCTTAAACGTTATGATTGGCAGGGTTTAATCAATGCCTTTTTTACTTTTCAATTTGTTATACCATTCTTTACCGCCATACAATTCGTCAGTGCAGGTGGGACAAAGGCCGTGGCTGAATATGGCTTCCGAGTGGGCCTGTATATACGATTCAATCTGGTTCCAGTAGCCTTTGTCGTCACGGATTTTTTTACAGGAAGCACAGATGGGAAGAAGTCCGCTGAGGGTTTTTACTTCAACCAAAGCCTCTTGAAGTTCCTTGATCAGACCTTCTCGTTCCTCTTCTTTTTGTCTAAGCTTTTCTTCGGCCTGCCTTCTATTCGTAATGTCATGGACGATTGAAAATGAGTACTCCTTGCCTTTGATGAAAATAGGGTTGGCATATATTTCAACATCACGGATCTCACCATTGGCCAGCTGGTGCTGATACATGTAATAAGATCTCCCCTCCTCCACGGCCCTTTTTATCTCGGAACGGATCTCCTTTTCCGGTGTGATGTTGAGATCTGGGATTCGTTTTGTCCGCATGGTATCAATATCATACCCGTAGAACTTCAGGGCGGAATGATTTGCGTCGATAATCCTGAATGATTCGAGATCAACGATGTACATGACCGCCCCATGGTTCCTGTACATCCGTTGGAATGCCTTTGAATCGATATCATATAGAGACTCACTGCCTGCCAGGATATCTGTTTGGCCGGACGGTATTGTCCCGTTTCGCTCACCTTTATCCCTCAAGGTCGGGACCTCTTTTTGGGGTTTGTCAGAAGCGCTCATTCAACCTCCGCCAGCCATATTGGTTTTGGAAAATATCTCCTGTTATTAAACTGTTACAATAGACGGCACCCGTGTGTCAATTCATCAATCATATTTATCATTCCCCGGTCGAGACCACAGGCAGGGAAAAATCAAACACGGTTCCTGTGTTCACTGTGCTGTCTACCTGGATGACCGATTGGTGAAGGTCAAGGATCCGTTTGGTGATTGCCAGGCCGAGGCCGGAATGGCCGGGTCTGCTTTTACGGCTCTTGTCCACTTTGTAAAACCGTTCAAACAGGTGAGGGATTTCCTTTTTGGGAATACCGCATCCGGTATCGGACACTGTAATCCGGACCCGGTCATCTTTAAGGGCCATGCCAAGGGTGACCTTGCCGTTGGCCGGTGTGTGATGGATGGCATTTTCGATCAGGTTTTCAAGTACCCGTTCAATCATGCCGATGTCGGCCATAACCGGTGGCAGGGTCTCATCTGCAGCAGCCTGGAGTGTGATGTGCTCTGCCTCTGCCTTGAGCTTAAACCCCATGATCACATCCTGGGCCAGATCCTTTAAGTTGATCGATTCAAACTCGGGAGTTGCCTCTTTTGAGTCCAGCCGGGCCAGGTCAAACAGATCCCTGACCAGCTTGGTCAGGCGGATGCATTGAATCCTGGCTGTATCCAGGTAGGATTTTCGTTCATCCGGCAGCAGGTTGTCGTCACTGAGCAGCAGGGTTTCGATATACCCCTGCAATGTGGCAATGGGGGTACGGAGGTCATGGGAAACATTGGCGATCAGGTCACGGCGAAGTTTGTCTGCCTGCTTGATATCATCCATTTGGTCAATCATCTGGTCAACCATCCGGGTAAATGTCACACCCAGGCGGTCAATTTCGTCCTTGATCCGTTTTTGGGTTCCTTGGGGTGACGGCGTCTGGCGGGTGGGCCTTGCAAGATCCAGGTTGTCCATGGCATGGGTCAGGCGTGTTAAACGGCGGGTCAGGAAACGGAACAGGAAAAATCCGGCGGTAATGGCAGATAGGATGCCGATGAGGATCACCCATATCCCAGTACGGAGGATGTAGCTGGCTTTGACCTTCTGGATAGAGTTATCGTAATGCTCGCTGGCCAGAATGATATAGAGGTAGCCCTCCAGGGGGCCGGTTTTCGGGATCCTTCCCACGGCAATGGCTTTATGCTTCCCCGGATTTCTGGGGTCTTCCCCGAGAACGGGCAGGGATGGGTCCTCCTCAAACCAGCGGCGGACCGGTGTCAGGTCTACACGGTCGAGCCTGACCTTCCCCGGGGGCGCGGAATAGGCCAGTATATTTCCGGTGGGATTGATCAGGTACAGTTCGATACTGGGATTGATGATCATCAGGGTATGGAAAAGATCCTTTAAACTGTCCTGATTGATCCGTCCGTCCCTGAGCAGGAGGTGTTCGGATACAATATTGTCAGCCAGGGTGCGGTTGAGTTTCTGGTTGATTTCGTTCTGGTACATTTCAGTGGATACCAGGGTAAACCCGATGAAAAAAAGACCGGTCAGGCAGAACAGCAGCATCAGGCCGGCAGACAGTTTTGAGTACAGTGAGGAAAACAGTTTCATGGATCATTCCTGGTATGCGTCGGTAAACTTGTATCCAACCCCCCAGACCGTCAGGATAAAGGCCGGTGTATCCGGGTTCTGTTCAATTTTACTGCGAAGCCGGTTGATGTGTGAATTGACCGTATGTTCGTATCCGCCGTGCCCGTATCCCCAGACCGCGTCCAGGAGCTGGCTCCGGTTCAGGACCTGGCCCGGCCGGTTGGCAAAATGCTGCAGCAGGTCGAACTCCTTGGCCGTGAGATCAACCGGCTTGTCCTTGATTTGAACCTGTCTGTTTTCCGGGATAATGGTGAGATCACCAAATACCATCCTGATTCGGTTGGGAGGTGTTTCAGGTTCCACCTTACCGGTCCGCCTCAGGATCGCCTTGATGCGTGCCTGGAGTTCCATCACGCTGAACGGTTTTGTTACATAGTCATCGGCACCGAGTTCAAGCCCGATCACCCGGTCCATTTCCGAAGACTTGGAAGTGAGGACCAGGACAGGGACTTTTGACCCGCCGTTCCTGAGTCGTTTAAGAATTTCAAGCCCGGGCATGCCCGGCAGCATGAGATCCAGTACAATCAGATCGGGCCCATTGCTCAGGGCCTTTTCCAGGCCCTCATCACCGGATACGGCCAGATCCGTATCAAATCCCAGGGCTTCGATGTTCACCCGGAGAATGTGGGACAGATCAGTGTTATCCTCTATGATCAGAATTTTTTTTTTCATGGCTGTCCATGTACAATATACCAGTGCCCGGGCATATACAAGAAAAAGCGGTACATGAAAGGGTCTGACTCGCAGGTGGGGGTTCAGCCGGATTAATCCGGGTGGTACTCATAATTCTGGTCATTACGGTTGATATTCCGCCGGATCCATTCCCTGCGGTGTTCACGGAATTGTTTCATCAGTACCGGGAGTTTTTTTAGCACATGTAGTTCGGGAGAGGGGTGCCAGCCGAGACGGTTCCGGGTATATGCGGTATCGACCCAGAGCGGCCGGTCAAGGTACCGGATCATCCATGCCCGCTCATAGGTCTGTTTCAGCATCAGGGTGTTCACGCTGTATTTTATCAGCAGCACAGCCCTGGCGATCATGGGGGGTACCGATATCGGCGCGGTGGAAAAGTGCGGATGGGATTCTTTTCTGATAATCGGAAAAAGATCCTTTTGAAGGGTGGCGCCCGGCGGGGAAGCGAACAGCACCTCATAGGGCGGCAACTCCCGGTCCATTTCCACGATTCGCCGGACCATGGCGATGACATCCCTGCGGTGGATATGTGGAAAGCCCGAACGCCCTTGCCCGGGCATGAGCCTGCCGAAAAACGGGATACTCCAATGGTTCATCAGGCTGAACAGCGGCGGCAGCTCACACCAGTCGGTAAATACACCGCCCAGCCTGAGAATTACAGCCGGTATCCGGGCAGAATTTTCCTTGAGGAGTGTTTCACCCATGGCCTTGCTCTTTGCATAGGCCATCTGTGCGAACACCGAGGTCTGCTCGGTGAGCCGCATGCCTTCGGGCGGCGGTTCCAGGGCGGCGATGCTGGATGCAAACAGGATTCTTTTAACACCGGCATGGCATGCGGTTTCGATGACATTGCGTGTGCCGATCACATTGGTATCGGTGTATTCATCCTGCCATTTATCCCCATAGTCGGTAAAGGCGGCCAGGTGGATTATGTAGCCGACCGGGTGCCCCCGTGATGCGGCGCGTTTCAGGATGCACTCCAGGCATCCGGTTTCCACCACATCACCGCACTCCCAGACAACCCCCGGGGCTGAAGCGATTAATCCGGCGGTGGGTGCCTTGATATATACACCGATGATGCGATGATTCCGGCAAAGATCTGCACAGATGGCAGAACCCAGGTATCCGGTGGCGCCGGTGACAAGGATCGTGTATGGGGGACTCTTTGTATACATGGGCAGGGGGGTTCACTCTTTTAAAAGTCAGGTGATTTATGATAAACTCTTATAAACAAATGTAAAAGAGTAAAATTCGCCATGAATCGGAAAACCTCGAATGAAGATACCGGTTTTCCATTCCTTTTCAGCCCGTTGCATGTCGGCGGGGTTGAGGTCAGAAACCGGCTTGTTGCACTGCCCGTGCACACAGGATTTGCACATCCCGACGGCCGGGCCAGTACATGGATGGTCAAGTTTTACGGCAAACTTGCCGGTTCAGGCACGGGCATGGTGATCGTGGCCAATGCCGCGGTTTCCGGTGCCGGCGTGGTTTCCCGGTTCAACCTGAGAGCAGACAGTGAGCAGATGCTTCCAGGGCTCTCCCGGCTGGCTGATGAGATCAAAAAAGAGGGAAGTGTTGCCTGCCTCCAGCTGAATCATGCCGGGCGTTTTGCCCGGACCAGACACCCCATGCTCCCGTCTCCGCTGGATAGTGCCCACCTGGCATTCAACGTGGAATCGCTCAAAGATTTTATGCACTTTTTCCCCTTTGAAAAGCGGTTCAACCTGACGCGCTATTGCGTGGACAAATTTACCTCATGGCGCGTGGCCATGACGCAGCAGGACCGTGATCGTATCGTCCGCCAGTTCGCATTCGCAGCGCGCCTGGCCTATCGTGCCGGATTTGATATGGTGGAGCTTCACGGTGCCAATGGATATCTGCTGTGTCAGTATCTGTCGCTGTTTACCAATAAACTGACGTCAGCATATGGTCCGGATTTCAAGGGCAGGATCCGGTTTCCACTGGAGGTGATCCGTGCGGTGAAGCAGCAATTGCCCCCAGGGTTTCCCATCGGGTTCAGGCTGCTGCTCAAGGAGTGGGTGCCCGGCGGTATTGAGCTTCCCGAAGCCGTAGCATTTGCCCGTCACCTTGAGAAGGCGGGTATTTCATATCTGTCTGTGTCCGCGGGGACCTACAACTCGATTTTCTCGCCAGGGGTCAAACAGGAAATGGCCCGTCCCTCATACCTTGAACAGGACACGGTGACCCTTAAAAAAGCGGTGGGAATCCCGGTGGTGGCCGCCGGACGGATCACCGCGCCTCTCCAGGCAGAACGACTGATCCAATCGGGCAGCGCCGACCTGATTGGCCTTGGACGTCCGTTAAGGGCCGATCCCGCCTGGGTGGCCAAGGCCAGACAGGGCGGCCAACGGATTATCGGATGCCGGAACTGCAACTGGTGCCTCAAACGGGTCATCCTGGAGCAGGGTTTCTGCTGCAGTCGATGGCCCGGTATTGAACAGGAGCACACCGGACTGGCCCATGAACTGCTCACCCGGAATTTTAAAACCCTGTGGGTCATTTCACACCCACGGGATATGGAGACGTTCAGATCATGCTGGCCCCTGATGGGATCTTCTAACGCCCTGCACCGGCCTTCAAGGATCATTTTCCTGGAACCGCCGGGGAGGGATGCATTCAAAGCGTATCATGCAGCAAAAGTTGATGAGGACACACGGGCAGATTTTTTACAGTGGGTCAATTCCAGCACATTGATCCCGGGCAGTGACAGCAGGGATATCACGGTTCACCAGCAGGTGGCACCTCCCCACCATTGGGAGGAAATATTGATCGAGGAGATCGACAAAGAGGATCCCGGGCATGTATTTTTTGGTTCAGAGCCAGGGAAAGACTGGCAGGAGCGGATACTCTACAAGCAGCGGAAGCGTGTCATGGCAAGCCTTTCATGTAATCCCGATTTCAGGCGGGTCATTGTTCCTGTTGATTTTTCGTTTACGACCCTGCTTGCCTTGAAATTTTTACAGCGGACATTGATGGAGAATCCCTGGTTTCAATTCGAATTCATCCATGTTGCCCCGGACAAAACCAGCGGGTCGGTCAATCCGGCAGCATATACCCGCCAGTGGGAGAGGCTCAGGCGAATTGCCCGGTTTGACGCTGATATTGTATTCAAGATCGTTCCTGTCAAAGGGGATGTGGTTCATACCCTTGTACGGATCATCAAAGAGGAGAGCTTTGGTACGGTGGTGATGGGCAAACGGGGGCTTGCCGGCATCAAACGCTGGCTTCTGGGCAGTGTATCCTCAGGGGTTTTACGTCAATTGACCCGGGAAACCTTTTTCCTGGTGGACTGACCGGGAAACCTGTTCTGCCTGGGCTTTAATACTGCAGATGGCATGGTTCCACACCACGTCATGAGCATAATCCGGAAAGGTGTGGCGCAACGCTTTAAAGAGCAGTTTTTGAAAAGGGGTGTGCCCGGTTTTATAGTCAAAGGCCGTATAAATCACCAGGCGATTGTTTCCGTCCGTTGTGGGGGTGATATCAAAGAGAAGTATGCCGTTCTGTGCGAACAGTTCCTGGGGTTCAAACAGCAGCACCCGGTCAGGAATGGAACGGATCAGGCGGACGTCCATGGCAATGGGCGGGAAGCGCGCCGAATACCTGACCACTGCCCCCACTTGGTTGGGAAGTCCTTTGATCCGCTTGACATTGACAAACCTGAGCCTGAGAAACTTGGACTGGATGTCGCCGAACCGGCCGAGTTCTTCATAGATCGCCCGGGCCGGTGCCCTGACTTTGATCGCATACATCCGTTCCATCTGGGGCTTGGGGCTCAGGGTGATCCCGGCTGCTTTTTCAATGCTCTGCTTGATCACCTCCCGTTTCTCCTTGAGGATCACTGCCGGGTATCTGCCAAAAGCGCCCCACCTGATTCCAAAGAACAGTTCGGTAAGGATGTTTCGAAAAGTTTTGACAGTACCGGTTAAAAAGGAGCGTAACACGGGGAGTGTGGCCAGATCTTTGACAACGGCAGCGTAGTCTGCAGAACCGCTGCCGATGTTCCATAAAATTTTGCCCAAAGGCCAGGATTCACTTGTTTTAAATTTCATTTCGCTTGCAAAGGTCTGGTAAAAAATCCGGCACATCAGGTTGGATTTGAGGATGGACTGGGTGAGCCCGAACACCAGGCGGCAATACCGGTTGTCTGTTTCAAGCCAGTTCAACAGGTCGGCAAATCCACGGTTGAGGCTTTGTTTGTCCACACCCTCATGGAGAACGGTTCTGGTCAGGGTCCCTGCACTGATGCAGGCTGAGTACAAGCCATCCCGGTAGAGCCTTGCGCCCAGAGCGTCTCCCAAAACCGCTATCCGGTCTTCAAACGGTGATTGGGACAGGCCGACAGACATCTGAGGATTGCACATGCAGGTCATGGGCGTATTGCCCAGTGACATGCCCGGCAGGATGGTCTGCACTTGAGGAAGCGAAAGAAAGGTTTGGATCACCCGTCGGGTATCTTTGGGGAATATGGCACGGTCAATACTTTTTCCCACCAGGGCAATGGTGAGATAATCCCCTTTGGGCACCAGCGCAGCATGTTCGAGAAGAAGCGTCCGGGACCCCGATACAATCAGGTAAAGCTCACGATCCATATAGGTTTTTAAAAACGGCTTTCCCGGTTTCATCTCGACAATCAGGGTCTGGCGGGTGTCAGGCGGTGTGAATCCGGGATTGATCCGCTGGTAGGATTCAAGCAGCCGGTTTTGGCCGGGCAGGTGCCACGCATTCACGCCAGTGGCCATACAGATGAAATCAGACTCGATGTGTTGGGTTTCACCTGAATGGGTCTGCACACCGAGCACCGGGGTTCGCCTGTCTGTGTACCTGATGCTTTCCACGGTTCCGGCAATGGGTTGTACTCCAAGCGTTTTTGCAGTGCTCATAAGGAAACTGTCAAATCCTGGCCGGTAATCCCTGCGGTCTTTGGGAAGCGTTCCCCTGAATACGGAGCAGAGCGTCTGGGATTTGGGAACCTTCAGGGGGAAATTTTTCCAGGACCCGTGAATCCAGATGTGAGAAAAGGATTCACACATCACTTGGCCGGGGATATGGATCCCCAAGGTATTCAACTCTTTGTGCAGTTGAGGAGAGATCACCCCGGCACAGAGATTACATCCGGTAAAACATTGGGGATCACAGTCCGTATCTTGACCAAAGCGTTGGTCAATAATAGAGACTTGCAGGGGCCTGCCGCCTGATTCCGCTTCCCTGAGCAGGTGAATGGCGAAAAGCGATCCGGCAGGCCCCCCCCCAATAATATGCACCCGGCTGTTCGGTTTCAGGATCATTTTTTAAGACCATGGATATCCGGTTAAAATGGATGGGTCGTTGTCTTAATTTAGCCCATGACCGGATTGGAGTCAATTCTCCTTGACGTTGGCCGGTCAAGAATATTACAATGGAACAATCCATGACCTCATGTTGGTATCGCTTCTTTTCTGTCTGGCTGGCCGGATCCGGCTTTGAGGTGTAATAAAGGTTGGCACTGACATCCGTGTGCATGCGCTGTACTCAGCGACATTCATACTTCTTGTATGTATTAACACTTAACCCAAGGAGGAGAATGATGAGGATAGCCCCCCAAAAAATCATGTGTGCCATTGATTTTTCAGAATTCACCCACCTGATTCTATCCTATGGAAAATCATTGGCCCAGGAGTATGGTGCAGCATTGACCTTGTGTCATGTTATACCTGAAGCCCCCATTGTATCGAGCCATATGACACCGTATATCGTGTATGCGGGCATCGAGAGCGAGCGGGTCGCCCTGGCCCGTGAGCGCCTGGACAGTATGGCCCGGGAGATCGATTTCAAATGTGAGATCGCCATTGCCACCGGGCATCCGGCAGATGAAATTGACCGGCTGGCCCGGGAGAATGATGCGGATATGGTGATTGCGGCCACTTATGGCGGGTCGGGATTCAAGCGGTTCCTGATCGGCTCTGTCACGAGCCGGTTGGTAAAGATTTTGTCAAGCCCGCTGTTGGTGCTTCAGGCCAAAGAAACCCTGCCCAAAGAACCGGTCCTGGAAAAACTGAAACTGGAAAAAATCCTGGTGGGCTGCGATTTTTCTTCCGATTCAACACTGGCATTTGACTATGCGTTGAGCCTGGCCCAGGAATTTCAGACCCAGCTTCACCTGGCCCATGTCATGCGTCCGGCCATGCCGGTTGACCTGAGCGAGTCTGATTATGCTCAGCTGCAAAGCCGTGATGCGGAGATGGTTCCAGAACCCGGTGATTCACTGACCAGCCATCTCAAACGGCAGCTTTCCGAAATGGTCCCCGAGGACAGCCGCAACTGGTGCACACCGGTAACGGTCCTTTTACAGGGACAGCCCTATCAGGAACTATTGGATTATGCTGCAAGGGAATCCGTGGATATGATCGTACTTGGCATTCGTGGCCACAGCCTTTTGGAACAATTTCTGGTGGGATCGACCACTGACCGGGTAATCTCGAGAGCCCCCTGTCCGGTACTGGCCGTTCGTCACAACCACTGAATACCCATAAGGAGATCTGCCATGCTCAAAGCAAAAGATATCATGGAAAAGGATGTGATCAGCGTCACACCGGATACGGATATCACCCGGGCCGGTGAGATGCTTTTAAAAAACCATATCAACGGTATGCCGGTGGTTGACAATGAAAACCGGCTGATCGGTATCCTGTGCCAGAGCGATTTGATTTTCCAGCAAAAGGAGGTGCCTCTGCCTCCTATATTCGTTCTGTTGGATGGGATCTTCCCCCTGGCGTCTTCAAAACGGTATCAGGAGGCGTTAGAAAAATCAGCGGCAATTACCGTGGAAAAGGCCATGGTAAAAGACCCGGTGGCTGTAGACCCGGACATGCCCATACCGGAAATCGCCAAGCTGATGGTCGAGAGGCACTTCCATACGATTCCCGTGGTTGAAGCAGACAAGGTGGTGGGGGTTATCGGAAAGGAGGATATCCTTAAGGTACTGATTTCTAAAGATTAGAATTGCGTTAGGCGGGTTGACAAGTCATATTGCTGTGTCCTATATCCTTCTTGAGGATCAATCACTGAACAGCCCGGATGAAAAAGTACCTATACCCCATAATTATTCTCTCCCTTGTCGGGGGCGTCATATCCGCGCTGCTTCTGTTTCGTCACTACTATCCGGAATCAGGAATAAAAATAGTCAGTTGTGGTCACTCTCTTGTCGACCCGTGTATTGCACTTTCCGCGACCCCGTATGCGGTCCTGTTCGGGGTTCCCATTGCCCTTTTTGGTTTGCTCTGGTATCTGACGACCATTTTCACGGTGTTGATCACCCTCCATTCGGGTGGTCGTTATCCAGCATTATCCATGATCATGATTTTTCCCGGGGCTACCACTGCCCTGGCAGCTGATGTGGTGCTGGCCGGCATCCTGATCAACACCGGCCTTTTATGTCCTTTATGTATCGTCACTTATGTCATCAACACGGTCATTTTTATTCTGGCATGTTTTGCCTTAAGGCAGTTAAAACGCGATGACAAATTCAGTTTAGGATCGGTCGCCCGGAACCTGTTCTCAAAGGATCTGGCCCCTGATAAAAAGGCGTTTAAAGCAGCCTATGTGTCATTTCTTATGGTGATGTGCGTGGCACTGATGTCTGTTTCATACGGCATGCATCTGGATGCGGAAAACGGGGGATACTCTGAGAGTGAGATATCGGCGTTCGTAGAAGAATTCAAGCAGATGCCGGACGAGCAGGTTGAATTTCCGGAAACCGGACTGGTATTGGGAAATCCCGATGCAGCGGTTTCGGTTGTTGTTTTTTCGGATTTTTTATGCAGTGCATGCCGTGAATTTTTCATGGTGGAGAAACATCTGCTGTCTATCCTGGGAAGGTACAAAGACCGGGTGAAATTTGTTTATTTTAATTTCCCGTTGGATGCGGCATGTAACAGTGATGTTGAGGAATCCATATACGAGAATTCATGCATCGCTTCCAAGGCCATGATTGCCGCATCTGAGATGGGTATTCTGGAACCCTATATAGTCCGGCACTTTTCTTATTATGATGACATGAATGGTATGTATGAACCATCGGATTCAATGAGTATTTTAAGACAGGTCGCCACCGGGAAAGGGAGCCGCGCGGAAAAGGATTTTGACAATCTGATGATGTCAGATACTGTACGGGAACGAATCGATGCTCACGTGAGACTGGCTGTAGAACTGGGGATTGAGGCCACCCCTACGGTTTTTATTGCAGGCAGGCGCCTGGAGGGTGTGCCTCCGGTTGAGCTGCTTGAACGGATCATCCTTGAAGAGGTGAACAAAGAGGGTGCCTGATGATAGGGACCCTATACCCTGAAAAGGGAACACACCTTTCGGGTTAAGGATGGGATCAGCCTAAAAGGCCGGTTTAATGACGTGGGTGACAGGTTTCATGGGGCCGATATAACGGGTGGCGAGCACAATATTATCGGTCCAGCGTATCATGGTCTGGGGAAACTGGTCGGTCACCCGGTGAAGGTTCAGGTGCATATCCGTGGGCAGCAGATTTTTGATATCCCGGTACCGGATGTGTGTCACCCGGGATTGGAGAATGCCGTCGATCCAGAATCGGGCTTCACCATTGTGTTTACCCGGTGTGTTCAGATAAAGCCCGACTTCATAGCAGTGCCACCCCCCGAAATCCAGGTAGGTAAAGGGATCGGCATATGAGGAAAACCGGTAGGGCCGGTTTCCCACTGCAGGGGGTGTCACAAGGATCCGGCCCAGGGCGGCCTGGGCCTGCCCGGGATATCCGTTATAGGAGTAGAGGTGCCCGACCCAGAGGTATCCGTCATTGGCCTGGGGCTTGGCACTGGGGCCCCAGCCCACGAACTGAACCTGGGCATTGTACCAGTTGGAACCATCACAGGGGGTGTTCACTGAGGCCTGGTTAAACGGGTCGCTCACCACCCCAAACCCTTTCACACCGACACCGGATGCACCATCGGGCGGCCTGAAGCTTGAGTCAAATTTGAAATAGAGCCGGATAAAATAGGTGGGCCGGGGCCCTTTGTGGGCCCTATCAGGGATGGGGTAACGCGTGGTTGGACCGTTATATCCTTCTGCCCATTGATGCGCTCCGCAGTATTGTCCGGAAAAGGGATTATGGGATACCACGAGGGTATGATCCCGGTATCGGTTCTCCTCAGTGACAAGGGTGACGCTGCCGGTTTCAAAGTCTTCAGCATCCAGTACAGAGGGGTGTGATTGAATCCCGTGATCCCCGGGGTAATCCCGGGCGATTCCAAGGTTGATCCCTTCATTCAAACCCTCCCGCCAATGGGCGGGCAGATCCGAGGCTGCTTCGGCGATGATCGCCGGTATAAACAGGGCCGGTTCAAACCGGTCTGCTTCAGGGGCGCTGCCCGAAGAAACGGTTGGCAGCAGTATAGCCAGCAGGCAGGCGACCAGGATATGCAGGATAGGTTTCATCAGGGAAAGACTGTTATACGATGGCCGCACGGTCGTCAAGTAGATTTCATTCTTTCCTGTGGCAGGCCAGGAACCATATCTACACCCGGTAAAAGGAGCGGTTGGCATTGGCCGGCTCAAAGGGCGTGTTGAAAAACTGCCGGTAAAAGGTATCGGCTTCCTGTTTCATATCAAAACTGAACACGTCGGGGTGCAGGGTGTTGGCGATGTGCATCAGGCCGAGAATCCAGCGGGGGCTGCCAAAATCCCACAACGGGAAATGATCATAGATTCTTTGATGTCGTACCGCAGCTACATCCAGGTCATTGTTGAGGCAGAAGTCGATGAAGTCTGAAGCCGGGCAGGACAGGAACCCGGAGATGAATATGACCTCCGGGTTCAGTGCCATAAATTCGTCCCGGGAGAGGGTCACCCCCGGTTTACCCTTCCGGGTGAGCTGCTTGTTGAGGCACCGGCCTCCGGCCGCTTCCACCAGATTGGTTTCAAACCGTTCGGCATTCAGGGCAAACAGGGGGTAGCCCATGGCATAATACACAGTGGGTGGTTTAAGATCACGGCTTTTTGAGGTGATAAGCTCCAGCTTCTGATTGATATGATCCCGAAGTTCTTTTCCCCTGGCCTGCCTGTCGGTTTTTTCGGAGAGATAATTGATCACCTCACCATATTTGTGGGGGAGTTGAACCAGATCGTGAAACGTTTTGAGATAATTGCTGTTCATGATGTCAAACCAGAGATCGGACACCTTGACCGGATCCTCGGTTCCGATGCACACCAGGATGGCATGAAGCATTTCAAAGGCCCGGGTGGTGCGGTATCCCCCGAAAAATCCATGTTCATCATACCTGTTCGGTGCGCAAGAACCTTCAAACGGCGCCTTTGCGCGGCATTGGCATCTGTTTTGCTCAATCAGGCAGGGCATCATATCGACATTGCGTGCGCCCATGGGACCGAAAAACTCCCGGGTAATCAGGGTTCTGCCGCATGAGGAACACAAGGTATTAAGCCGGTTCGAACCGGGAGAGTTGAACAGGTATACATGGCTCAACAGTTCTTGAAGATCCGTACACAAGGTCTCGGATTCCCTGATCGTGGGCTCATACCGGATCTCGGCCTCTCCAAACGGCACAAACCGCATTACCTGGAACGGGATATCCCGTGACAGTGCGGCGGTATATCTTGCGATCTGTTTGATGTCATCCTCACAGTTTTTCATGTGGATGGCAGCCACCTCGACGTGGACACCTTCATTGACAAGAATTTTCAGGTTCCTGAGCACCGGGCCTGATGACAGTGCCCCACAGGTTCGGTAGGGCCTGTCTGAAAACCCCTTGATGCCGATATTGACGAAATCGGTGTGAGGGATCAGTTCTAAAAGGGCCTCCTGGGTGAGGTATCCGTTGAATGAAAATCCCATTTTAAGTCCGCTTTTCCGGGCCATCCGGGCCAGTTCCAGAAAGGAAAAATAGGACACCGACGGGTCATTGATGCAGAACACAATGCCGGTACAGTTTTCCCTGAGCGCTTTTTTGACGACCTGATTCGGTTCTACCTTCTTGAGGGTCGCCGACAGGGTCCGGGTCCCGGTGGCCAGGATTTCCGATATACATCCCGGACATCTGAAATTGCAGCCGATGGTGGAGACCTGGAGGAATTTATGATTGGGGAAAAAATGCAGGGTTGGAACGGTTTCGATGGAGATGGGGAACAGGGTGGAGTATTGGTGGGCGAAGCGCTCCTTGAGTGTCCCGTTTTCAAGGGTATACATGCTGCACCGGCCAAAGGTGTCCGCTTCAATCCGGCATCCGATTTCACAAACGTTGCATTTCATCATCTCTCCTTATTAACAAACATCCTTGGAAAAGTCGCCAAGGTCATCAGGGCGTATACTGGGCATGCAGAATTTGATCATCTCCTGGTTCGGCGGGTCATTGACCGACAATATCCGCACGTCAATATCATAGGTTTTTTTCAGATTGCTTTCCGTCATGATGGTACGGGTATCTCCGGAATCGACCAGGGTATGGTCATTCATGAGGGCGACACGGTCTGCACACAGCAGGGCGTGGTTGGGAAAGTGTGAGGTCATGATGATGGTCAGTCCGAGATCGGTAAGTTTTCTGATCATCCCCAGGACAAGGGCCTGGTTTTTAAAATCCAGCGAAGCGGTCGGTTCGTCCATGAGAATGATCCGCGGTTTCTGGCAAAGTGTTCTGGCAATCAGGACCAGTTGTTTTTCCCCCCCGCTGATCCGGGTGAATTTTTTATCCCGGAGTTTGAGAACCCCCAGGTTTTTAAGGCAGGAGAGCGCAATATCCCTGTCTTCCCGGGTCGGGGACGAAAACATGGACAGGTGGGGGCCGCGGCCCATGAGGACCACATCCAGGACCGTATAGGGAAAGGAGGTGGCATACTCCTGGAATACCACACCGATCGTTCTTGCGATATCCAGGGCGGGCAGTGTGTGGATGGGAGTTCCCTCGATGGAGATCTGGCCCGAGGCCAACCTCAGATCGCCATGGAGGCAATTGAGCAGTGTGGTCTTGCCGCACCCGTTGGCACCCAGCAGGCACATGAGATCCCCCTTTCTGACCTCCAGGTTCAGGTCCTGCCAGACCATCTGCCTGCCATAGGCAAAGGCAGCGTTCTCGATGCAGATCATGGTATTTGAAGCGTTCATGGATTCCCCATGCCCCTAATTAAAAATACCTTTGGAGCGTCTCAGCAGATAGGCAAAAAACGGGGCACCAATGATGGAGGTCAGGATTCCCAAAGGAATTTCAGACGATGTCAGGGTCCGGGCAATATTGTCAATAACCAGCAGATAGGAGGCCCCCACCATGATGGTCGTGGGCAGCAGTGCCCGGTGATCCGGGCCGACCCACATGCGGCAGATATGGGGGATGACCAGACCGACCCAGCCGATGATTCCGCAGACGGACACGGCAGCTGCAGAGATCAGCGTGGTGCAGAATATGATAATGCCCTTGAGCAGTTCCACACGCGTTCCCATGGCCTTGGCTTCCCTGTCCCCCATGGACATGAGGTTGATGCGCCAGCGGACCATAAGAAGGCCGGTCACGCCGATGGCCATGGGCCAGAAGGTGAGGAACAGGTCTTCAAGGCGGGTGGAGCCGAAACTGCCCATGATCCAGAATACAATGGTGGGCAGCTTTTCATCGGGGTCGGCTACAAATTTGATCAACGAGATCAAAGACATGAACAAAGAGGATACAATGACGCCGGACAGCACCAGCATGAGCAGGGGGGTGGTTTTATACACCCGGCTGGTCAGGTAGGTGAGCACCACGGCAAGGATACCGAAACCAAAAGAGGAGACCTGGATGAGGCCGGCACCTGCGCCCAGAATGATGCCTAAAGCGGCACCAAATCCGGCACCCGAGGATACACCCAGAAGGTATGGGCTGACCAGGGGGTTGTTGAACATACCCTGGAATGCGGCGCCGCTGATCGAGAGCCCGGCACCCACCATCATGGCCATGATGGCCCGGGGCAGCCGGATCCGGATGACGACGATCTCAACCGCCTGGTTCCAGTCTTTTTCGATGGGAAGATGCAGCAGTTTGACGCCAAGGACCTTGATCAGGGTGACCGGATCGATCACCAGCCGTCCAATGAACAGGGAAACAAAAAAAACAGCCAGGGGCAAGGCGATCATGATCAGTATTTTGGGACGTATCGTCATATTCTCATGCAGCACGCGGCCCGGGTCAGCCTTTGAGCAGGTCCCAACCGCGCAGCGCATGCCCGGCATCTTCTTCGGACAGGTCAAAGTGATAAAAGGTTTTAAAAAAATACTGTATGCGTTGGACCATGTTGATATCGCCAAAACGCTCAGGGCAGAGCTGTTTGGCCAGCCATAACAGGTAAACCGGCCGTGAGCTGCCCTTGTCCAGAAAGAATACCCCTGAAGGGATCCGGTGAATCCGTTTGTTTGTTACAGCTGACATCACGGACCAGTTGCTATCTTCGTAGATATTCCGAATCAACGTGTCCGGCTCCCGGCCGTGGTTGTCCATGATGATCACATCCGGATTCCATGCGATCAGCTGCTCCAGGTTGACCTCTGGAAACCGCGGGCCCTTGATATCTTTGGTGACACAGATTCCCCCGCAAAGGTGGATGGAAAAGGTGTGGGCCAGGTCTCCCCAGGTCGCCAAAGGATTGGTGCCCCAGGAGTTGCCCACATAGGTTCTGGGGCGGCGTGTATCCGGAATATCCCGGGTTCGGGACCGGATCAGGGATACCACCTCTTCATAATAGGCACACCATTTTTCCGCCTGTCCGGGGGCGGTGCCGCCGATCAGGTCGGCCAGTGACCTGAAGGAGCGCTTCTGGTCTTCGATGATCTCATCCAGATCAAGGGTCTGTTTGGCCGGCTGGTACACATAGACCGGAATTCTGGCTTCCCTGAACTTTTTCAGGGCATGGGGGACATTGTAGTAGATCACCACATCCGGGGCCAGTTTGATAAATTCCTCAATATTGATCCGGGCCTTGGGGTTGATATTGGACAGGGAGGAGGAGTAACCTTTCAGGGCCGGATTGGTCAGGTTGGCCAGGGGATACGCCCGTTTATGGTCCTTCCTGACCTGGCAGATCTGGTCTTTGCCGCCCAGCATGAACACCATTTCATAACTGGGCCCTGGCAGGCAGGCGATCCGGTTTACCGTCAGCGGGATCTCCACGCGGCGGCCGGCATTGTCGATCACGATGCGGGTTTTAGAGGTATCGGCTGCCCGGGTCGGGGACACTCCCCAAATGACCAGGAAAACTGCAAGGATACAGGCCGACCATGTATGTGTTCTATCCACCGTTTTCATTGGGCCTCCTTTGAGATGTGGATCCAGAATCCTTTTTCCGACTCGCTGATCTCATAGGTCTGCACATCAGAGTCATCCAGTGCCTTCCTGATAATGGCCTTTTTCTCCGGACTCATGCGGCATTTGGCTTTGTTCTTGAAACCGGGATCCTTTTTCATCATCTCGTCAAAGATCGATTGCTTCAGGGATTCACTGCCAAAGCCGCCGCCGATATGGGTTTTCCCGCCGGGTTTGAGCACGCGGAAGATTTCATTGAAGGCTGCTGTTTTGTCGGTCCAGAAAAAGATGGATCCCCGCGAGATGATCAGGTCGGCAACACCGTCTTCAAAAGGCATTTGGGTGACATCTTTCTGTACCGGGTAAACCTGTGATTCCAGGCCGGCGTTCCTGACATTGTCTTTGGCAATGCGGGTGCTGCTGGGGGATTGATCCAGGGCATGAATCTCAAGCCGGGTAATTTTTGCCAGCGCTATGGACAGGGCCCCAGGCCCGCTGCCAAGGTCAATGCATGTTCCGCTGCGGATCCCGTGAATCTCCAAGATCTGCTGCGCCAGCAGGGGATACACCGGAGCAAAGGTGGTTTTTGAGATCTGATCCATGGCCGTTGCAGCTTCAAGGTCCTTACTTTCATCCAGATAAGGGTTGTCTGTGGTCATCATCAATTCCTTTCTGCGAATTTGTCACCCCGGTGGATGACACCCATTAATCCCTGGTTAAAGAGATTGCGGGCAAAACATTCAATGGAGATATCCACCCCGAACACCATGTGCATGAACATGCTCCGGTTTCCCACGGCAATGGATCTTTTGGGTGTAGCGCATCCCAGGGTGTTCTGGGGGATGGCGGTCATATATCCTGAAAAGGGAAATTTAATCTGCTCTGCATCCTGATCAAAGTACCGGTAGCCGGCCGGATAGACAAAGGGCTGATGCCGGCCGGTGGACAGGGTCAGGTAAAACGAGTCTCCGGGTTCATGGCAGAACCAGTCTGCTGCATTGGCGCACATTACGGTGCCTGGAGGAAAATAGGACATATCCAGTGCTTCTAGCAGGATCAGGGCAATTTTTCGGGTGTCAAGACCCTTTAAGACCAGATTTTTGATCTGCCGGATATCATTTAATGCACCCGAACCGGTATCCAGGGTGGTGTAAACCGGGACTTCAAAGTTATTGGCGGGCACATTGACCGGTTTTCTCAGGGTGGTGCCCAGGGTTTTAAAGGCATACCCCTCCTTTGCCACAATCAGGTAATCCGGCATCAGGGACGGATCGGCCTCAACCTCCAAGTCCGGTTCAACATGGTAGAAGGTATCGATCCAGTCTGCTTTGGAAACGATGCGTTCGACACCTTCGATACTTTGGATGATTGCAAGGTCGTTTTGGCTTGGCCGGTGAAGGCCGCAGTATCTTGCCGACCAGTTGGAGGAGATGGCCAGTCCGTCCAGCCCGGAAAGATCAATATCGTTCTTCAGCGGAACCAGCGGTCCGGTACCGACAATCACGGGTGTATACCCCGTGGCTTCTATGAAGGTCATGGCCTGAACCATGGCCGACCGGTACATGATGTCCCGGGTGTCTGCCGCATGGGAAAAATGGCGGTTCGCGAAAAACTGCTGGACGTAACTCAGGCAGACCAGGTCCGGTGCATAGTGGTCAACCAGGTCCAGGGCGGTCCGGGTGACCCAGAGATTGGCCCCTTCATTTACATCACCGGGATAGGGGTGGCGGCTCAGGACCTTGCCCAGCATGTCAACCAACGGTCCCTGTTTTGAAGATTTCCGGCCGGTTTCCAGGTCAAACCGGTTCTGCCATTCCCTGGCATCGATCAGTGCAAGGCTCATGTTTTTGCACCTCCTGTGGATCTGATCTGCCTGGCGTTCCAGGACACCTTGGTGCCATGCATGGCAATGGGTGTGTCGCAGCTGCTGCAGCGGTTTTCCGGTGCCATGAATTCATCCAGGCGGTCACCCGAGCATCCCAGGCTGAACCGCTTGACGACCACCTGTTTGCATTCAGGACACAGGGTGTTGACCCAGTCTGATCCCACAAAGTTGTGAAAATAGATATAATGCAGTTTGTCCCGGCAGGACGCCAGGGCCTGGTTGATCCGTTCGATATTGGGGTAGACCGATTCTTTCATGTCATGCTCGGGCAGCAGCCTGAATACATGCCAGGGGATGTCCTCCCGGATCCCGGCAATAAAGGCGGCCACGTCAAATAGTTCATGGTCATTGACATCTTCGATCACCGGAAAGGCCACCTCCACATGGCAGGATCTGGAAAGGGCCTCAATATTCTTTAATACCGGTTCCACGCTTCTTATACCGACATATTCCCGGTAAAACCGGTCCGTAAACCCTTTGAGGCCCACATGGATAAAGGAGAATACCTTAGCCAGGCGCTCGGTGGACTCTGGTGTGGTATATCCGTTGGTCAGGCATCCCATGGGGATCATAGCCTTTCCTGCATAGTGTTTTACCGCCTCCAGGCTGGGAAGGGATACTGCGGGCTCATTGACATTGAAAACAATATTATGGCAGCCCAGTTTCTGTGCCATCCTGACCAGGTCCTCCGGTTCAAATTCATACATGACATCCTGGACATTGGCGGGATCCTGACAGGCAATAAAGCCGTTAGAGCAGTATCGGCACCTGAAATTACATCCGGCAGATCCGATGATCATGGATCTTGAACCGGGATAGGCATGGTAGAACGGGACCGATTCAACCCGGGAGGCGGAATAGGTGCTCCAGCGGTTGGGAAAGATTTCAACAACCGTGCCGTTTTTCTCCTGATACATCCCGCAAAAGCTTTTGCCTTTGCCAAGATCACATCGGTGTTCGCAAAAGGCGCATTTCATGGATTGATCTCCTGTTTTCCCGGAGCAGTTCCGGCAATGGCCTGGTGGTCAACATGCCTGGGGGTCACTACAAACATGCCGCTTTGTGTGGTATCTGTCCGGATATTACCGCCCAGTACGGCCAATAAAACATCGTCTGTCATGGTTGCGGCGGTCGGGCCTTGAGCCAGAACACAGCCGTGTTTGATCAGGATGACATCATCGCAATAGTAGTGGGCCAGGTTAGGGTCGTGAAGGGTTATCAGGACGGTGAGTCCACGCTTTTTCACCAGGGTTTTCATCAGTGACATGATATGGTGCTGGTTGGTAAAGTCGAGATGGGTATTGGGTTCGTCCAGGAGCATCACAGGTGATTCCTGAAACAATCCCCTGGACAGCATGACCAGTTGGCGTTCACCACCGGACAGGGCGTTGAACGGGCGATGTGCCAGGTGCCGGATCCCGGTTTCGGTCATGACGGACAGTGCGGTTTTCTTCTCCCTTGCAGACGGTGACTGCCAGGCCTTGATTCTCGATACGCCGGACATCAGGACCATATCCAGGCAGGAAAAGGAAAAGGGGGTGAAACTGACCTGGGGGACCACTGAAACCAGCCGGGCAATCTGGGGCCGGCGCAGGGTTTTGATATCCCGGCCCATGAGCCGTATACTGCCGCCGGACAATGGGATCACGCCGTTGATTGTCCTCAGTAGGGTGGTTTTTCCCGATCCGTTCCGGCCCATGAGGGCGCAGATCC
The DNA here is from genome assembly GCA_004796375.1 of Desulfobacteraceae bacterium. GTDB lineage: Bacteria > Desulfobacterota > Desulfobacteria > Desulfobacterales > Desulfobacteraceae > MADRE2. The sequence continues at coordinate 70,942 of QZLA01000306.1, read as the reverse complement.
GTCCGGGTGTCACGGTCAGGCTGATATCCGAGAGGACATGCGCCTTGCCGTATCCGGCGCTGATCTGATCAAGCTGCAGGCTCATGACGCATTTTTCCTGACCCTGACCGGATGACCAGGTAGGCTAAAAAGGGGGCACCGAATATGGAGGTGACAATGCTGATAGGGATTTCAGACATAAGAATACTCCGGGCCACGGAGTCCATAATGAGAAGAAAGAGCCCGCCTAAAACAGCGGTGGCCGGGATCAGCCGTCTGTGTTCCGAACCGGTGAGGTATCTGGCGATGTGGGGTACGATCAGGCCGATCCATGCCACCGTTCCCACAGCTGCCACGGAACAGGCCACCATCAAGGTGCTGATCACTACATAGAATACCCGCCACTTGAACACATCGATTCCCATGGACAGTGCGTCCTCTTCATTCTGTGTCATGATGTTCAGGCGCCAGGAAAAGAGACTCACAAGCAGTATTCCTGAAATCAGGATAGGGGCGGTGATCTGGATCTTTGTCCAGGATGCGGTATGGAAACTGCCCATGGTCCAGAAAACGATCTGGGCCAGCTGATCGTAGGGGTTGGCCAGGTACATGATAAAGGAAAGCCCGGCCTGGAACAGGGCTGAGATCACGATACCCGATATGACCAGGACGGACGGGGAGTGGTCTTTGCTCCATGATGCCAGGATGTATGCCAGGGACACGGCAATGATGCCGAATATAAAGGCGCTGGACTGGATGATCCAGGCCAGGGGCACAAGGAACATGATGGCCAGGGCAGCGCCAAAGCATGATCCCGCTGTCACACCCAGGATATCCGGGGCAGCCAGAGGATTCCGGAACAGGGCCTGGAATACCGCACCGGCGGTTGAGATGCCTGCACCCACCATTATGCTCATCACTATTCTCGGGATACGGATGTTCCAGAAAATCATGACCAGTTCCCGGGGCAGTTCATATTCCGGCCAGCTCACACCCGTTTCGGGGCCTGACAGGGCACCTATGCCGGATAGAAGCAAGGGAAATACCTGGCCCGGATCAATGGGGTACCTGCCCGTACACAGGCAGGCAAAGGCCGCCAGTGGAATGATCAGTATGATGGCGGTTTCCTTTTTCATTGCACCAGTCTTCCTCCCAATGCACTGAAGGTGTGCCCGGTAAACTCCTCGTAGAACTGATCAGCAATCTCTTTCATGTCGACATCACCGAACAGTTCCGGGTACAGGATTTTGGCTGACCACACCACCCCCAGGACACAATGGGGGGCCGGGTAGTCCCACCACCCCACATTGGAGGGGAAGGTATACACCTTTTTGTCCTGGATCGCTTTTATGGTCTGGAAATGAGGATTCTTAAATATGCTGTCCCTGCCGTAAGCATCCAAGGTAGATCCCAGAAAAATGACATCCGGATTCCACAATGCCAGCTGCTCGGGTGAGATATCCGCCCAGAACCCGTCAAGCTCATTGGCCACATTCACGGCCCCGGACAGTTCTAAAATCTGGGTTTGAAGCATACTGCCCGTGGCGGCTGAATAGATACTCTTGGGACCCGAAAACAGCACCTTCACCGGTGGGCCGGATGTGGTTTCGAGGCGCGTTTGCACCATTCGGATCAGATCCCGGCACTGCTTGATGTAGTGTTCACCATCACCTTCACATTCCAGTACTGACGAAATCAGCCGGATGGCCTCAAAACTCTCCTCAAAGGTTTCACCCTTTACCGCTATTGCTGGAATGCCGGCATTTTTAAACACCTCCATTTCACTGCGGTTGGAGGAGGCGTACACAAACGCCACCTGAGGGGCCAGATTGATCATCGACTCGACATTGTAACTGTTGCCCTGGAGCAGCGAGGGTTTGGCGGCAAACGCCGGATCAATGGCTTTCAATGCAAGCGCTTCCTTTCCATAGATACTGGTATCCACTAACAGGGATTGTTTTTTCAGGGCATAAACGATTTTTCCGCCGAAATGGTGGAGCGCACAGATCCGATGGATTTTCTCAGGAATCTTTACGGTACGGCCCAACTGATCGGTAAAGGTCCTGGTGCCGGTCCCGGATTGAAACAGGTTGCAGGAAGATAACAACAGACTGGCCAGCAAGAACATCACTGCATGAAGTCCATATCTTTCAGATGTCATTATACCTCCCAGTACAGGAGTGCGGAGCGGTTCCCGGAAGGCCAGGTAACCCGGTCTTCCTCCTGGATCAGATGCGCTTCAAGGAGCTGTTTCAAAAAACGATCGTGGGCGTCGCTCTCATTGAGATCCAGCCGGTTCTTGAGTTCAGACAGAGCATCCTCAATGGATGTATTGTGCCACCCCGGCCATGTCCCGTCTTTCTCCATGATCACATCGGGATAGATATCCATTCCCAGAAGGATATTGTAGGCAATCTGGAAATTGGGACTGTCATAGGGGTGGCCGAACACCCTGCGTGCGGCTTTGGCCATGACGGCATCGGCAAGGGGGGCCCGCATCACCAGGATGCAACCCTTTTTCGCGGTTTGGCTCATTTTCAGCACAAACGATTTAAAGTCCCGGACCCCGTACATGGAATGGGACGCCAGTATAAAATCATGACGGGCGATGTCATGATCCGGCCAGGTGCCGGTGACAATCCTGATGTTCTCGATGTTGAGGGCCTGTATCTTCTCTTTGAGGATATCCTGCATGGCCCTGGAGGGTTCCAGTGCTGTGACTTTTTCAGCATATGGCGCGCAGAGAACAGACCATTTGCCGGTTCCGGCCCCGATATCCAGCAGGTTGGAACCGGGGTGGGTTTTCAATTTTTGGATCAGGAATTCCCGTGATGAATCCGGTTTCTTCCAGCGTTCATCCACCATTTTATCAAAATCCCTGGCCTTGTTTTTCCAGAAGTCCTCCGTGTTGTTTTTCTGGTTTCTGGAAAATGCTTGGTCCTGAATACAGGAGAGTTCTGACCAAAGTGCGGTCCAGTCGGGTAACGGTTTCATAGGTTTGACAGATACCCGGACAGCCGAGCTGCCCGGGTATGGGTTCAGGGGTTAGAAGGTTACACGGGCACCGGCCAGAAAAGTTCTTCCAGGGGCAGGGCCGTTGCCTTCATCGTAGTTTTTATCCAAGAGGTTGTCGATCTCCAGGAACACTTCCGGACGTATCTTGTCAAACAGCGTGATCTCCTGGCTGAGACGGGCATTGATCAAGGTGAAGCTTGATATGGGGACCTCGTTGCCGTCATCGTCATAGTAATCCAGCTGTTCGCCGGTCCAGATACACTGGGCAGAGGCCATCAGTCCGAAATCAAACCGGTATCTCAGATCCAGGGTCAGCTTGTGTTCCGGTGTGAAGGTCGCATCCAGTTCCGGGCTGTCAGCATCCGCCTTGTCTTCTGCCTGCAGGTAGGTGTAGCCCAGCCCCACTTCAAGGTCAAACGGCGTCAGGTAGTCGATCTGGACCTCCAACCCTTTGGTGGTGCTTTCTCCCTGGTTGATATAGTATTTATCACCGTCGCTGTTTTTGACGGAATCGATTTTATTTTCAATGTCATTATAGAACACGGCCATGGATACACGGAAGTCGCTGGTGCAGTCCTTGGCAAACCCGATTTCATAGGAGATCGACTCCTGGGCTTCCAGGTCCGGGTTGCCGCCGGCCATGTCTGAGTAGAGCTCCTTGAGGGACGGGAACCGGGTTTTTTTGCCCACAGATGCATGCAGCTTGAAGGTGTTGTCTACATCAAAGACCACGCCGGCCTGGGGGTTTACCGAGGTGGTGTTGCCGGGAACCGGTTGGCCGTTGGCCTCTTCCGGCTTGAGTGTGTCATAGCTCAGCCCGCCGATCAGGGTGAGCCGCTCGCTCATGAGCTTGATCTCGTCTTCGATGGCAAAAGAGTAGGTGGACGCTTCATATTTTTCTTCCGGCAGGTAGCCCTCAGACTCCCACCCCCGGATCACCGGGAAGCAGTCGGCATCCAGAAAATCCTGCTGGCTGTGGTTGTCATTGATAAATGTGGCGCCCAGCTTGAGCAGGTTGGTGTCGCTGATATCGATATAGGCCTGGAAGTCGCCGCCAATGCTGTAATCGTCGTAAGAACTTCTTTCAAACCATTTTTTGCCCTGGGTGGTATGGGCGGCGTCCCAGCTCACATCCTCAAGTGAGTCGTCGTGCTTGACATAATAAACCCGGCCTTTGAGAGTGATTTTATCCGTGATGTCATGTTCGCCCACCAGGTTCAGGTGCCACTGCTTCCACTCGTCAAATGCCCAGTAGCGGTTCTGGAACGTCGGGCACCCTCTGTCGTTGTCATGGTAGTCGAATGACAGGTACAGCCTGGAATCGGTATCAAAGTCATAGCCGACTTTGGCATTGAAGGTGTTTTTGGTGTAATAACTCAGGTCACGGATATCCCCATCTTCATTGTACTCTGAAGAGGTCCCGGTCCGCGGGTCATTGGGATCAAAATCACCGGACAGTTCATATCCGTCTGAGGTCCTGTATGAGTAGGCCACAAAATAATTGAATTTCTCCCTGGAGCCGCCATGACTGGCAGAGAAGTTCCGGGTGCTGTTGGGGCCGAGGGAGCTGGTTAGGCTGGTGGTGGGCTCCTTGGGGCCTTTCTTGGTGATAATATTGATGACGCCGCCCATGGTATTGGCCCCGTACAGGACAGAAGAGACGCCTTTGGTGACTTCGATTTTGGCAATGGAATCCACAGGGATCTGACCCAGATCCAGGTATCCGTCATAGGATCCGTGTGCCGGAACACCATCGATCATGATCTTGATCTCCTCATATTCAAATCCCCTGAGTTTGAGGGTGGGGCCCATTTTAGGGCTGTTTTCAATATCCAGGCCCGGGATCTGTTCCAGGGCGTCGGCAACGGTTTCGGCACCGGTCTGTTCGATGTCGTCAACAGAAATAACATTGGTGGTGGTGGCCTGTGCCATCTCACCACTTTTTTCAAGCACCAGAACATCCCCAAGGTCAAAGACCTGGTCGGTTGATGAGCTGTCCTGTGCAAAAGTTAAGGATGCCAGAGAGAACGCAAGCATCAGGGCGAGACTGGCAGCAATTCGAGCGGTTTTCATGATTTCCTCCATAGCGGTCTACAAAATTAACGGTCCATCTCCTTGGCAGTTGATTTCGCCTGTTATTCCTATGACACATGTTATTTGTTGTCAATAGTTGTTTAAATTAATTAATTCGAATACTAAAAATTACTAAAAATAACCATAAAACCTAAATTTTCCGTATGAGTTGGCATGATCTGCAGTGGAAATATGGTTGTTATTGTCAATTATATGTCCGGTAAAACAGAGTATGTCTGACCTATATGCGAGCATTCGGTTATTTGGGCTTCTATTTCCGGGATGCTCTGGTATAATTCTGGCTTTGATACGGTATGACGTGTCCATTTTTAAACAGGAGTCCATAGCAGGACAAAGGCGGCTTATGAACAGGTTTTCCATTAGAACCCGGTTAATATTGATTTTAACCCTGATCTTACTGTCCGGTTTTTTAACCACCAATATCATCTCCTACACCGCCTCACGAAAACTGGTCAGAACCAGTATCATCGGGGATAACCTGCCGCTGGCACGGGATAATATCTATTCAGAGATCCAGCGGGATCTGATGCGGCCGATTTTTGTCTCTTCACTCATGGCCAATGATACTTTTCTCAAAGACTGGGTGATTGCCGGTGAGAAGGGGCTGCCCCATATCACACGCTACCTTCTGGAGGTCAAGCAACAATACGGATTCTTCACCTCCTTTTTTATTTCAGATAGAACCCGGCATTACTATCATTTCAAGGGACTGCACAAGATCATCAGCAGGGATGATGACCATGACAGCTGGTACTATGAATTCAAAGCCATGAATGTGGAGTATGACCTTGATGTGGATACCGACCAGGCCCAGGACAACCGGTTGACCATTTTTATCAACCACCGGCTGACAGACTATGCTGGTCATTTTTTAGGGGTGGTTGGTGTGGGGCTGAATTTTGACATGGTGGCCGGTATCCTGGATTCCTACAAAGAGAAGTATGACCGTAATGTGTATATGGTGGACAGCCAGGGCCTGATACAGGTGCACACCCATCGCGAGCATATTCTCAAGACCAATATATTCGAGCAGGAGGGGATCCGCGATATTGCAGGGAACCTGCTGGGATCCAAGGATGAGCCGTCCCTGTTGGAATACGATAAGGCGGATGAACACTATCTGACCACCTGCCGTTATATCAAGGAACTGGACTGGTATCTTCTGGTGGAACAGAATCAGACCCGGGCCATGGCTGCGGTGAATAAGACATTTGTAAAAAATCTCCTACTCAGTTTGTTGATCACCCTGTTTACGATCCTGGGTACCATTCTGGTCATTAACTACTTTCAAAAACAGCTCGAGATTCTGGCCACCCGGGACAAGCTCACCCGGGCATTCAACCGTAATGAATTTGAGCGGCGGTACAATTACCTGGCCGGTATGGAAAAACGGGACATGCTGAAGTTGTCCATCATTTTATTTGACATTGACCGGTTTAAGGTGATCAATGATACCCACGGCCACGTGTTTGGTGATGCCGTGATCCGGAAGATTGCCGATATTGCACGGGAGATCACCCGGGAGAACGATATCCTGGTTCGCTGGGGCGGAGATGAGTTCATTTTATTGAGTATCGGAGATATCGAGCATGCACGGACCATTGCCCAGCGTCTCAAGGATGGAATCAGTTCCCATGATTTCTATTCGGATCACAACGTGGATTCGGACCTGACCGGGCCGGTGACCGTCAGTTGCGGGATTGCACAGCACCTGCCGGAGGACGATCTGGACGCGTTTGTCAATCGCGCGGACCAGGCGCTCTATGCGGCCAAGGACCGGGGCCGGAACTGTATCGTGTATTAGGCAGGGCCTTTAGAAAAGACCCGCTCAGGTCAGCGGTTCAACGACCATTTTCAGGTTGAACCGGTGAACATGGTCCATGACCAGGCGGGATGCGGTTTGTGAGTCTTTGTTTTCAAGGGCCTGGATGATCTGTTCAAAATCATTGTAGTTCTCGATACAGGATGCCTTATCCATGGGCAGAAAGGTGTTGTAGTAGTTGTGGATGTTGTCATGGATGCTTTTCTGTACAAACTGGAACACCGTGTTTCTGGAGATACGGCCCAGGAAATTATGCATGTCTTCGTCCACAATGAGAAAACCGTCGATATCATCCTTGTCAATACAGGCCTTGGCCTCGGCCATCATCTCTCTCATCTGGCGGATGTCCTCTGGTGTAGCCCGCTGGGCGGCCAGTTCGGCCAGTCCGCCCTCCAGCTTGATCCTGAACTCGTACAGGTCATCCAGTGAGATATTGCCGGACTGCACCAATAGAGCCAGTGATTCGGCAATGGGGTCGGTGCCGACCTCTTTGACAATCGCACCGCCGGACACACCGAGTTTGATCTCGATCAGTCCTTTCTGCTCCAGAACCCTCAAGGCTTCGCGCAGGGTACCCCTGCTGGTGTTGAACATGTCCTTGAGTTCTCGTTCAGCCGGAAGTTTGCTGCCGGGTTTGAGTTTGCCCTCCAGGATCGCATCCTGGATCTGTTCTACCACATCCTGGAATACCCGACTCTGTTTGGCTTTTTTAAATATCATCCTATCCATCCTTTGTGATCTACAAGGACTTAATAAAAATATTTGAAAAAATCAACCAGATATGTAGGGCATATCCGGTTGATTTTCAAATCAAAGTGCGGGCGCCTATTTGAACTGTTCGGTGCCGGTAAAGTCCCGGTACAGGTCAAAGTGGCTCAGCACTTCCCGGTCCTCCTCACTCAGGCTTCCGGTTACCGTACGGACCAGAAGTTCACCCAGGCCCGGGCCAAGCATGTACCCTTGTCCGCACATGCCGATGGCATTGATTAAGCCGGGGTACTCACGGGTCTCACCGACAATGGGGAAGCCGTCCGGGGTCATGGGATACTGTCCGCGCCAGGTCCGTCTCACCTTCAGGTTGGCCAGCTTCGGAAAGAGCGATACCATGCGCTTGGCCACCTGGGGCAGGAATATGGAGGTGGCTTCACTGGCATCCCCGGTGATGAGGTGCTTGGGGGTCAGGCAGAAGATCACATGACCCTCCTGGTTCTGGTAAAAATAGTAATTTGCCGAATCTTCAGTGGCCGGATCATGGGCCGGTCTCAGATCCACGATCATGGGGCCGAAGAACCGCTGGACCGGTTCAGAGACCGCCCCTTCATGGCTGTCCGGGGTGACCGGCAGGTCCAGGTCCAGCAGGGCGCCGATCTGCCGGGCGTAGTTGCCCGCGGTGTTGATCAGCTTATGACCGGTATATTCACCTTTGTCGGTCGTGACCCGGAATTCACCTGTTCCGGGAGTAATGGCCGTGACCTTTTCATTAAACCGGTATTCAGCACCGTGGCTGACACTTTTAAAATAGAACGCATTGATGGCCAGCAAGGGAGAGGCACTGCCATCTTCCGGTGAAAAGGTGGACCCCTGGAGGTTTTCCATGTTGATCCCCGGAACAATCTCCTGGTATTCTTCCGGGGAGAGCCACTCGATATTCAGGTTAAAGGACTTCTGGATTTTCATCAGATCCTTGAGCTTTTCGGCATCACCAGGGGTATAGGCAGGGAAGGAGTAGCCGTTGGCAATCCATCCGATATCGTCTCCATGCAGCTCTTCCCAGGTGGAAAAGATTTCAATACTCCGCTGGGCGACCGTGATTTTACCCTTGTCTGAATGGGTGGCCCGGATACCGCCGATCGCTTTTTTATTCTGGCCCTGTCCGCAGGAGGGCAGGGCGTCAATGACCAGGACGGACAGTTTTTCTTCGGCCAGGCTCAATGCGGTCGGAACACCGACAGATCCGGCGCCGATGACGATGGCGTCATAGGTTTTCATTTTGAACCTCCATTCGCAAATTTACCTAAGGGGACTTCAACAAAAAGCGGCCGTCGGGTATTGAGGACCATCTCCTCCTGGGAGATCTTTTCCGCCCAGAAAATCTGCTTCATGAGATTTTCACAGGTCTTGTACCCGCAGGGGCCCATGCCGGCCCGGGTGATGGCCTTGATCTGGTTCATGTCGGTAACGCCTTTGCGGACCAGGGCCCTGATCTGCCCGGCGGTAACCATTTCACACAGGCACACGATTTCATCGTCCCTGATATGCTCTGCAGGGACAGCTTCCTTGAGCGGCAGGGTCACATCGATCTTCTGGACGGTAAAGGCAACGATCTTTTTGGCGATCTCTTTGGGGGCCTTGATCCGGACAATCTGAGTGCGGTTGCTGTCCTTGGTGGCACGGGCACCCAGCACCTGCAGCCGACCCAGCGGGTTGCCGTCTACATCCACGCAGTCGATCACGTCTCCCTTTTCCACGGGGAAATTATAGACTTCATAGGGTAAAAATACCGTGGGATGATCGCTGTCTTTGCGGTAATCCACCAGTGTGATGGCCAGTCCCGGGCAGATGGCCAGGCATTTCATGCACCCTTTACACGCGCCCTCAAATACCGGTCGTCCTTTAATGGGGTCACCCGTCATGGTGATGGAGCCCTCTTCACACACAGTGGAGCAGGGGTTGCAGGGGATCTCCTGCTTGCAGTGAATGACCGGAAAAATACCGTTTTCATCACCGCAGGCCACCAGTTCTTCAGGGGATCCGGGATGGGATTTGAGTATATCTGCTTTTTCATACCAGCTGTCAGGGATATCTCCGACGTCAGATTTGAACTCCTTGACGATCTGAAGGCCGGCAATCTTGCCGTTGAACATGGCAGACGAGGCTTCCGCAATCTCGGCGGCATCACCGGCGGCAAATACTTTGATGCCGGCACTTTCGGCCTCATCCGTGAATTCGGATACCGATTCCAGTCCCACGGCAATCAGGATGGTGTCGCACTCAAAGGTCTTGTGTGTACCGTCGATTACCTGGAATGACGCATCCACTTCAGCGATGGTCACCGATTTGACCGATTCATCTCCATTGGCCGATACAATGGAATGGGACGTGTATATGGGGACACCCAGGCGTTTGAGCTTGTCTTCATGAACCGCATAGCCACCGCACCGGGGCATGGCTTCGGCCAGGCCCACCACATTGATGCCGGCCTGCAGTGCATGGTAACCTGCGATGATCCCCACATTGCCTCCCCCGACAATGAACAGTTTTTCAGTCGGACGGACCAGGTCCCGGTTCACCAGGGTCTGGAATGCACCCGCACCGTAGACACCGGGAAGGGCATTGCCTTTAAACCGTAAGTATTTCTCCCGGGCACCGGCAGCATTCAGAACGATCTTTGGTGTTACCAGTTTGTATACCCCGTCCTTTAAAATCCCTACTTTTTTATCGTCAAATACATACAGCACGGTGCTGTTTTTCCATACCTTGATGTGGGTGCTGGTTTCGATTTTTTCAGCCAGCATATCCCCGATATCCATACCGCGCATGCCGGCGTAGGAGTCTTCAACCGAACCAAAGAATTTGTGGGTCTGGAGTACCAGTTTTCCGCCCAGGCGGTCCTTGTCATCCACCAGTATCGCATCGATACCGTGTTCCTCAAGCTGGATCGATGCAGACAGTCCGGCAGGTCCGCCGCCGATAATCAATACATCCGTCTCGACATGTTCAATGTCGCTGATCCGCGGATTTCCATCCACATCAGGCAGTTTGGGAAGCCCTTCAACGCTCTGAACCATCATGTTTTCCATCACCGGGGTCATGCACGCTTTGACCGGGATGCCATTGGCAATGACCGTGCATTTGGCGCACTGCCCATTGGCACAGAAAATACCCTGGGCAGAGCCGTCTTTGTGATGATGCCCGAATATCTTTATCCCGTTGGCAAACAGGGCGGATGATATCATTTCATCTTTGCGGGCGACCAGTTTTTCCTTGTTCCAGTAAAATGACACACACGCCGCTTCCGGCACGTCAAGCACCGGATGGGTGTGGATTCTGTTTTCAGTCATATCTGTCTCTCCTAAAGTGTCATACCCGTCGGTTTGATTTTGAAAATATGAATGTTTTTTGGGATGACTATTTGAATGGTTAAACCATTTATTTTTTTTTGTCAATCAGATATTTTTATTTCCATGAAAAAGGGGTATATCTAATCCTGAAACTGCAGGAGGTTAGGATGGAGAAAAGAGGATCACAGCGACGGCATCTCCTGTTATATCTGAAGGTGTTTGACCGGAATTCAGGGAAATTGTTAGGGGTGGTGGCCGATATTTCTCTTGAAGGCGTGTTGATACTGTCCGAAACCCCCATTGGGCTCAACCAGACGTTTGATCTCGAAATTGACCCGGGTGAATCCCTTCAGCCGCGAGGAAAGGCCAATCCCGGATTCACGGCCCGAAGCCTGTGGGCTGAGAAAGATGCCAACCCCAAGTACACCATCACCGGCTTCAAGTTCATTGCGCCTGATCCGGTCTTTCTCGATGCAGTCAGGAAACTGATCGAGACATTGGGGTTTATGCGCTGATTCAGCGCCGCTTCAAACGGTGCTGCTTTTTGTTGCCCCAAGTGGCGGGCGTGCCCGAACGGGTGCGCTTGGTCGGTGTGGGTTTTGACACTGCGGTTTTCCGGGTGATCACATCTTTTTGCGCCTGTTTCTCCCGGGCCGCTTTTTCCACAAATATCGGCCTGCCTGAAAACGGATTTTTCCCTGTGGCATACATGAGGGTAGACCAGGTGGATGGCGTAGGGGTAAAGATCTGGACCTGCTCCGGGTTGATCTTCAGATGTTTTTGGGTGAATGCTTTCAACTGAACCATATCAGAACGGGTGCATCCGGGATGGGCCGCAATCAGGTAATAGGTGAGAAACTGTTTTTTTCCGGCTGTTTTTGACAGGCCATCGAACCGTTGTTTGAAAGCGGCAAGGGTATCGGCGCCCGGTTTGCCCATGAGTTCGAGGACATGGGGCAGGACGTGCTCGGGTGCAATCTTCATCTGGCCACTGATATGATCGGTCACGATTTTATCAAGGTAACCACTGCCGTGTCTGGGATCTGCAAGGATGAGATCATACCGTACGCCAGACCCCACAAACACCTTTTTAATCCCGGGGACGGCCTCAAGTTTCTTTAAGAGGCGGATTTGGCTTGAATGATCCGGTTTCAGTGACGGACAGGTCTTGGGGAACAGGCATCGCTTGTCCTGGCACACGCCCTTTTCCATCTTTTTCTTGCATTCAAACCCGTACATGTTTGCCGTGGGCCCCCCAAGGTCATGGATATATCCCTTAAAGCCCTCAAGCCGGGTCAACTGTCTGGCCTCACGCAGAATGGAGGCTTCACTGCGCCACGTGACAGTCCGTCCCTGGTGGACCCCGATGGCACAGAAATGACACTCGCCATAGCACCCCTGGTGGGTGGGAATGGAAAAGCGGATGGTATTCATGGCCCTGACCGGTCCCATGGCCCGGTAATAGGGATGGACGTCTCGCTCGTACGCCAGGTCATACATCTCATCCAGCTCGGTCTGGGAGGGGTGGTGTTCCGGCGGGTTGAGAACCAGGAACCGGTCCCCGTGAGCCTGGACCAACCCCTTTGCAGTGATAGGATCGGTATTCCGGTAAAACCGGTCAAAACTATGAATCAGCTGATCGGTATTGTGTTTAACCTGATCAAACGAGGGCAGTTCCTCATACCCATGGGCGGGGGCAGGCGGTGTCTTGGAGATAAATCCCAGCCCCCGTATTCCAAGGAGTCGTTCCATATCGTTGTGCAGAGCATTGCTTGAAGGTTCTTCACGCGTCTTCGCAAGGAATTTGGCCAGGTCCAGGATTGACTGGCGGGCCATACCGAAAATGAGATAGTCGGCCTTGGCATCAAACAGGATCGATCTGCGGATCCTGTTGGACCAGAAATCAAAATGGGCAATTCGTCTCAGACTGGCTTCGATTCCACCAAGGACGATGGGTCTGCACGGCTTGAAGTGCTGCCGGATCAGGTTGGTGTAGGCAATTGAGGCCCGGTCGGGTCTCTGGTTGTTGACTCCGCCGGGGGTATAATCATCGGATCGCCGTTTTTTTTTCAAGGCCGTATAGTTGGCCACCATGGAGTCTACAGACCCCGCAGTCACGCCCCAGAACAGTTTGGGTTCGCCAAGCCGCCGGATATCATCCGCCGCATCCAGACCGGGCTGGGCAATGACACCGACACGGAAACCATGTTTCATCAGGAATTTTCCGATCACGGCCGTACCGATAAACGGGGAGTCGATATAGGTATCTCCAGTGACCAGGATAATATCAGGTGCGTCCCAGCCCATGGCCTTTATTTCGTCACGGGTGGTGGGCAGATACACAGCAAGGCTTTGGGAGGTATGGGTTATTTAAGGCAACGATCATCATCACATCATACCGTATCACACAGTGGAATACAATCTTTCCCACAGCTTTCTGACATGGCCTGCGGATTTGTCTTGACAAATTATGTTTCTATGTGTAGAAACTGTGCTGTGTTTCTATAAAAAGAAACACTTGCAATGATGATGACTAATTAGGGAGAGCGACATGCAGAAAATTTATTTGAGTGAAGATGAAATCCCCCGGCAGTGGTATAACCTGGCAGTAGACCTTCCGGGAACGGTTAATCCGCCCCTGGGGCAGGATGGACAGCCGATCAGCCCGGATATGCTGGCTGCGGTTTTCCCCATGAACCTGATCGAGCAGGAAGTCACCACGGAACGGTGGGTGGATATTCCTGACGGTGTTCTTGATCTGCTTTACCGCTGGCGCCCCTCTCCCCTTCACCGTGCGGTTCATCTTGAAAAGGCCCTGGATACGCCGGCCAAAATTTTTTATAAAAATGAGAGTGTTTCCCCGGCAGGAAGCCACAAGCCCAACACCGCCGTGGCCCAGGCCTGGTACAATAAAGAGTTTGGTATCAAGCGCCTGACCACGGAAACCGGTGCCGGGCAATGGGGATCTGCCCTGTCCTATGCCTGCGGCATGTTGGGGCTGGAGTGCAAGGTGTTCATGGTCCGCGTCAGTTTTGATCAAAAGCCTTTCAGAAAAGTATTGATGCAGACCTGGGGCGGCAATTGTGTGGCCAGCCCGAGCACAGAGACCGCCGTCGGCCGGGAGATCCTTGAGCAAATGCCGGATACCCCGGGAAGTCTCGGGATCGCTATTTCCGAGGCCATTGAACAGGCCGTGGGTGATGAAACCGGTCAGACCCGGTATTCTCTGGGAAGTGTTTTAAATCACGTGATGCTGCATCAGACCATCATCGGGCTTGAGGCCAAAAAACAGCTTGAAAAGGCGGGTATCAAGAAAGTAGACACCGTTATCGGTTGTGCCGGCGGCGGTAGTAATTTTGCCGGTCTGGCGTTTCCGTTTGCCTATGACAAAATCAATGGTGATAATATTGAAATCATTCCGGTTGAGCCGGCATCATGCCCGACACTGACCATGACCGATTTTTCCTATGACCATGGTGATGTGGCCAAGATGACCCCCATGCTGCCCATGCATTCCCTGGGTCACAAATTCATCCCGGCACCCATCCATGCCGGCGGGCTGCGGTATCACGGGATGGCCCCGCTGGTATCCCATGCCGTTGAAGCCGGTCTCATGACCCCCATGGCCCTGAAGCAATTGGAGTGTTATGAGGCGGCCATGATGTTCTCAAGAACCGAAGGGTTGATTGTGGCGCCGGAAACCAGCCATGCCGTAGCGGCAACCATCAGAAAGGCATTGGAAGCCAAGGAAGAGGGAAAAGAGAAAGTCATTATCTTTAACCTGAGCGGACACGGTCTTATGGATCTGAACGGGTATGAAAAATTTCTGGCAGGCGAACTCCAGAATATCGCACTCTCTGCACAGGATGTGGAAGAGTCACGTAAAATAAGCCTTGAGGGGCATCCCATCCCCAAAATATAGGTTCATCGAATCCTCCCCCGGAGCAGTAACTGCTCCCAACATGAAAGCCCGGTGTCCCGGAATATGGTTTCCAGGACACCGGGTTTTTCTTGTGGGTTTACCTTTTCTGATAACCCGGGTCAATAATCAACACCGGGTTGGGGTTCGATCTCCTTTTGATAGGCATGCTTGATCTCCCTGACCTCACTGACGGTATCGGCCATCTCAACAACCTTTGGATGGGCATCCCTGCCGGTAAGAATCAGGTGCATCTGTTTCGGGCGCTGATCCAGAAGGTCAAGAACCTGCTCCAGATCCACCAGTTTCAGTTTCAGTGCATTGTTGATCTCGTCGAGGATCACCAGGTTAAAGTCTTTGCCGCTGATTTTCTGTTTGGCCAGATCAACGGCATCCTGGGCGTTTTTCCGGTGCTCTGAATGGGGATAGGGATTCCCCTGTATTCCGCAGAATCCTTTGCCGGTCGCATGGATCTCCACAAAGGGGGCCAGTTGCTTGATGCTGTCCCACTCGCCGGTATAAAGGTCGCCTTTCATAAACTGGATGATACACACCTTCATCTGATGTCCTGCGGCCCGGAGTGCCATGCCCATGGCTGAGGTGGTTTTACCTTTTCCATATCCCGTGATGACCACCACCAGTCCCTGCGGTTTTTCGGGTTTGAGCCGTTTGATTTCCATATACTGCCTCCTTACCGGGGTTCATTGAAGAGGGTTACTTAAAACATATATCGTGATGGGACCTGAATCAAGTGGTGCATCCCCTTTAGTGGTTTTCAAACATGGGGTTGAATTCTTTTGATACCGGGTTATCATGAAACCTGTTTTGATCAATAACCCGGGAGACGCTCTTGAAGGTTGAGAAACTCTATAAAATAGGCCTGTTTGATGTGGGCCAGGCACTTTCGGTCCGCGTTGAAGCCATGGCCCATCACTTCCAGGATATGGCGGTCATGCACTCTGATAAAGCCGGTCAATGAATCGGCCTATTGATAGGCTTGGATGATGGTGTCAAGCTCACCGTTTGTCATGATCTGGTTCAGGTATTGATCGATCTCTTGCTGCAGCCTGGTGTTATCTTTTTTACGGGTCAGACCAAAAAAGATCGGCGTGGTTTTGGGCGGAATATACCGGACCTGCTCTACCCTGTCTTTAAATCCATACCTCTTGATATCCCACGCCAGATTCGGGTGCGTGCCAATGATCAGGTCGATACGTCCCAACGCCACCATTTTTATCAGCTGCTCTTCGGTGGAAATACCGATCTTATCCAGACCGGTATCTGAATTGAACGGCTCAAAGTACGCGGAATATATGGAGTATCCTATTTTGTATCGATACAGGTCATTATAGGTTGAAACAATATCGCCCCTGCCGGTTTGAGTATAGAATACCGGTGTCACCGCAAAATAGGAGGTCGGTACATACCGGATGAATTCGGCGCGCGCTTCAGTATGCGCAATTCCGGTCGTCAAGTCGGCCTTACCCGCCCTGATCATCTCAAGGCCTCTTGCAAACGGGTGGCGCTGAACCTCAATGTTACAACCCAGGTGCTTTGCAAGGCCATCCAGAATGTCTATATCAATTCCGGTAAAACCATGGGGGCTTTTTGGGGATTCAATCCGGAATGGCGGCCAGACTTCAATCACCGCAACCAGTGACTGACTCGAAAAGCAGGGTGCCGGCAACAGCAGAAAAACGCCGGTAACCAGGATAACCAACCGATATCTTAGCCTGAGCTTGCCCATGCGGGTCCCTCTTTTTATTTACATTGTTCTTAATTTGTCTCATCATTGATGGCCGCTGTCAAGGCAGCGTCGTATTCCTTAGTAGTTGGCTATCCCGGATACTTTGTCACACATGGGGCAGGGATCGGATGGTGTTGCCATAACCCCTGCAAAATGATATAAATCCTCACTTTGTGCCGGTACAAAACGACCGGAAATGATGACGCTGATACGGAAGGACAGATGGTAAAAAAATCGGACCGGGTCATATTCAGATGCCAGACCTGCGGGGGGCAGTCACCCAAGTGGATGGGCCGATGCCCCGACTGTGGCGCATGGGATTCCCTTATAGAGGAAAAACTGATTTCACGTACGGGCGGCTCAGGTAAAGGGGCGGCACTCAGCGAGCCCGTGCCCATGGATGCCATCGATTTTGAGGAAACCTTCCGTATGATGACCGGTATCGATGAGTTTGACCGGGTCCTGGGCGGGGGGATCGTTGACGGATCCCTGGTCCTGATCGGCGGAGATCCGGGTATCGGCAAATCCACACTCATGCTCCAGGTATTGTCAAGCCTGGCCCGCAATAAGAAGAAAACCCTGTATGTGTCCGGCGAGGAATCGATTCGGCAATTGAAAATGCGGGGGCAGCGCCTGGCGTCAGAGTCATCCGACATGTTCCTGGTGTCGGAGACCGATCTCGACCGCATCCTGGCCATGATTGAAAAGGGAAAATATACGGCCGTGGTGATCGATTCCATCCAGACGGTTTTTCATCCGGATATCTCCTCTACACCCGGCAGTGTGACCCAGATCCGGGAAGCCTCCATGCAGTTCATGAAACTTTCAAAATCCAAAGGGATTCCCATTTTCCTTGTGGGACATGTCACCAAGGTGGGGGCAATCGCGGGTCCGCGGATCATGGAGCACATGGTGGACACCGTGCTCTATTTTGAAGGGGATAAAAGTCACGTGTTCAGGATCCTGAGGGCTGTGAAAAACCGGTTCGGTTCCACCAATGAGATCGGCGTGTTTGAAATGAAGGAAAACGGTCTTGCCGAAGTGCTCAACCCCTCGGCAGTGTTTTTATCGGAACGGTCGGTCAATGCACCGGGGTCTGTGGTGACGGCCAGCATGGAGGGCACACGGCCCATCCTGGTGGAGATCCAGGGACTGGTGTCCAGCAGCGGCCTTGGAAATCCGCGGCGAACGGTTTTGGGCCTGGATCATCACCGGGTGGCCCTGATCGTTGCGGTCATGGAGAAACGATTGGGAATGAATCTTGCCGGCCTGGACCTGTTCATGAATGTCACCGGCGGGGTGCGTGTCACGGAACCTGCCGCCGATTTAGGGATTGCAGCCGCCCTGGCCGGAAGTTTTCTGGACCGGATGGTACCGGAGAAGACCACCCTCATCGGTGAGATCGGCCTGACCGGCGAGATCCGTGCGGTCAGTCATATTGAATCCCGGGTCAAGGAGGCGGTGAAGATGGGGTTTGAACGGTGTATCATTCCCAAAAGCAGCAAGGGGCAGATGCCGAAAATCAACGGGGTTGTCATCGATGGGGTGCGGTTTCTCAAAGAGGCCATCGGAATTATGTTTTAAGGTTGGGTAAAAGCGATGAAACGATCAAGGAAAGGTAAATCCGGGCAATGGGCCGATCATCTGACACAACAGGCGAAGAGTGATAATTATCCGGCCCGTTCGGTGTATAAATTGATGGAGATCCAGAAAAAATTCAGGGTGATCCAGAAAAACAAACCCGTACTGGACCTGGGGTGTTCGCCGGGCTCGTGGCTGTTGTATGCTGCCCAGCAGGCAGGCCCCCAGGCACGGGTGATCGGGATCGATCTTAAACCCGTGGAAACCGCTCTTCCGGGACAGGCCACTGCACTGGTCGGCGATATCCTTAGACTCGAGGAAAATGGTTTGCTCACTGATCAGGATCGATTTGCCACCGTTCTAAGTGATATGGCACCGGCAACCACGGGTAGAAAGGATGTCGATGCCTTAAAGTCGTTTGAGTTGTGTGAAATGGCGCTTAAAGTGGCACAGGACTACCTGGAGCCCAACGGACATTTTGTCTGCAAGATCTTTCAGGGAAAAGAGTTTGATCAATTCAACAAAACCGTGAAACAATTATTCAAACAGTGCAAAATATTTAAGCCTGAGAGTTGCAGAAAATCCAGTAAAGAAATATATATTATCGGGAAAGATAAAAAATAAGGAGGAATCTATGGCAGGTCATAATAAATGGTCATCAATCAAACATAAAAAAGGGGCGGCAGATGCCAAGCGCGGTAAAGTTTTTACCAAGCTGATCAAGGAGATCACCGTAGCCGCCCGGATGGGCGGCGGTGACCCGGCGGCCAATCCGAGATTGAGACATGCCATTAACCAGGCCAAAGCCCAAAATATGCCCAAGGATAACCTGGAGCGCGCCATAAAGAAAGGGACCGGGGAGCTTGAAGGTGTCGATTATGAAGAGATCGTATACGAGGGTTACGGACCCGGCGGGGTAGCCGTCCTGGTGGAGTGCCTGACCGATAACCGCAACCGGACCATTGCCGAGGTCCGTCACGCCTTTTCTAAAGCAGGCGGCAATGTTGGAACCGATGGCTGTGTGGCCTGGATGTTCGATAAAAAGGGCCTGATCTCCGTGAGCAAGGCGGATGCGGATGAGGATACCCTGATGGAGTTGGCACTGGACGCCGGTGCCGAGGATATCAAGGAGGAGGGTGACGGGTTTGACGTGATTACCATGCCGGATGACTTTGATGCGGTCAGGGATGCCCTTGAGGGCGCAGAAATCAAGTTCGAGGTGGCTGAAATCACCATGCTGCCTCAGAATTACACCAAGGTTGAGGGCAGGGAAGCCGAACAGATGTGCAGGTTCATGGATGTACTGGATGACTGTGACGATGTCCAGAAATTCTATACCAATGCAGATATACCGGACGATGTGCTGAACGCATTATAACCAGACAGTCATCAAGATGAGAATTGGGGCTGTGCACCATGCGGTGCACAGCCCGTTTGTTTAGAGCTTCAAGTCGATCATCCGCTGAACCGGTCGGATGGCATCTTTTCTGATCTCTTCAGGCACCTTTACCTTGCCAGACAGGGTGTCAAGGCTGTTGAGCACATCCTTGAGGCCGATCTTCTTCATGTCGGTACAAAACATCTTATCCGAGGTTTCATAAAACTGCTTGTCCGGATAGGCTTTTGAGATCGGATAGAGCAGCCCCACTTCAGTCCCCAGGATAAAGGATGCTGCATCAGACTCCCCGGCAAACCGGATCATTCCGGAGGTGGACCGGATGGCATCGGCCATCTCAAGTACCTCAGGCGGACACTCCGGGTGAGCAACAAAGAGTGCCTGAGGGTGGCGGGCCTTGGCCTGAAGTACATCCTCACGGGTCAGGTTGTTGTGGAACGGGCAGTATCCGTCCCAGATATGGACGGTTTTATCCGTATGGGCCGCCGCATATTGCGCCAGGTTTTTATCCGGGGTCATCAGTACTTCATTTTCATCCAGGCTGTTGACCACGTCGATCACATTGGCCGAGGTGCAGCAGATATCTGACAGGGCTTTAACCGCCGCAGTGGAGTTGACATAGGTGACCACGGGAGGATTGCCCAACGCCTCTTTTTTGGCTTTAAGTGCGCCCGGTTCCACCATGTCCGCCATGGGGCATCCTGCATCATGAACCGGTAGCAGGACCGTTTTTTCAGGTGAGAGTATGGAAGCGGTTTCAGCCATGAACATCACGCCGCAGAACACGATGATGTCTGCATCGGTCTGGGACGCTCTGATGCTCAGTTCCAGTGAGTCACCGCACAGATCAGCAATGTCCTGGATTTCAGGCGGCTGGTAATTGTGTGCCAGGATAATGGCATTTAATTCCTTGACCAGTTCTCTGATTCTTTCTTTCATAATATCTTCCTTTGGTTTACTCACTCATCTGAATGACATCGCTTTTGGCTGGGGGTACAAATTCGAACAGGCTGTCATCAAACTGATCGAACCGGATATTTGAAAAATCGAACCGGGTGGCATCGTCGTACATGTTGTATGTAACCACCTGGGTGATCTCGAAAGTTTTCCGGTCCACGGTCAGCACAATGGAGGCGATATCCGGGTTCTGGGTTCGGGATACCATGTCGATCTGTACGGATTGTTCATTGGCTTCTTTGAGCTTGATCTCAAAGTGTTTTCGGATCATGGAAATGTCTGACAGGAACCCGCCGCCTGCTCCGGATTTGAACAACCGGTCCGCATTCCCCTGGATCACCTGGTTTTCATCCGGTTTATAGATCCACAGGGTGCGACCATTGGTGATCACCTGGTGGACATCCGGTGAGCGGTACTCCCATTTCATTTTTCCGGGGTGCGAGAAAAATGCTTTGCCGCTGGCTTTCTCGGTGATATCCAGTGCGTTGAGGCGGGACAGCTGGTTAAAGTCTGCTGAGAAGCCCTTGTTGGAATAGGTGGTTTCAATTCCTGAAATCAACTGGTCCAGCAACTGCTGATCCGATTGGGCAAAGACGAACGCTGTAACGTTCAGGAGGCTGAAACACGCAATCAGTATCGGGAGGATGAGTTGTTTGATGGATGGCATGGGGTTTCCTTATTCAGAATCATAGGTTTATCCGAATCATTTGACCAAAACGGCTTTCACAGGATTATCGCAGCAATTTATGGATATCTTTACGCTTATCCGGTGCATACACTCGTCTGAGCTTCGGCTTTTCAATCTTACCGGTGGGATTTCTCGGCACATCACCGAAAAAGATCTTCCTAAGCTGCTTGTATCGCGGCAGCTCCTTTTGGAAATCGATGATCTCCTGTTCGGTCAGATCCGCCCCGGGCTTGGGGCAGATGATACCGACGGGGATTTCACCTAACCGTTCATCCGGAAGGCCGATCACGGCAATGTCCTTGATCCGGTCATGGGTCATGAAGAAATTCTCGATTTCCACGGGAAAAATGTTTTCTCCGCCATAAATGATCATATCCTTGACCCGGTCAACCAGCCAGATGAATCCGTGACGGTCAAACCGCGCAACATCACCGGTGAGCAGCCAGCCGTTCTTCAAGGTTTTCCGGGTGGCCTCAGGGTTCTTGTAATATGCTTTCATCACCCCGGGGCCCTTGACCACCAGTTCGCCGGATTCATTTAAAGGCATACACTCACCGGTTTTATCAACGATCTTTGCTTCCCAGTCAAACCCGGGAAGCCCGATAGCGCCGACTTTGTGATTATTGGCAACCCCCAGGTGCACACACCCCGGACCGGTAGACTCGGTAAGACCGTAATTGGTATCATAGGCCTGCAAAGGAAATACCTGCTGCCATTTTTCAACCAGTACCTGGGGAACCGGCTGAGCACCAATGTGCATCAGGCGCCATTGATCCAGCTCATAGTGGTCCAGTTCCACATCATTATTTTCAATGGCAATGAGGATATCATGGGCCCATGGAACCAGCAGCCACACAATGGTGGCTTTCTCTTCGGACACGGCTTCAAGTATCCATTTCGGGCTGACCCCTTTGAGCAGGACTCCGGTACCACCCACAAGAAAGCTGCCCATCCAGTGCATTTTGGCCCCGGTATGATACAGGGGAGGGATGCACAAAAAGACATCGTCAGTGGTTTGACCGTGGTGATTATTTTCTACATAACAGGCATGTTCAAGATTTCTGTGGGTCAGCAGTACGGCTTTGGGATCTCCGGTGGTGCCGGAGGTGAAATAGAGGGCCGCATCATCCAGCAGCTCAATGGAAACTTGGGGCGTTTGTTTACCGCTAAAGGGCTTGCCAAACGCATCAAGGTGGATGGCCCAGTCCGGGCAGTCAGATGGCAGACCGCAGAATATCCACTGTTCCACATGTTGATCCAGAGAGGATTTGACTGCTTCAATGCGCTGGATGAACTCCGGTCCGAAAATAAAGGCCTTGGGCTCCGCGATCCCGGTGCATAGTTCGATCTTGTCCGACTCAAAACGAAAATTGAGGGGAACAGCCAGGGCGCCCGTAGACAGAACGCCAAAATAGACCGGCAGCCATTCCAGGCAGTTGGTCATCAGGATGACCACCCGGTCTCCCTTTTCTATGCCGCTTCCGGACAAGGCGTTCCCCAGTTGATTGGCCTGGTGCTGGAACTGTTTCCAGGAAATGGAGCGCCGGGTGTTATCGACAGGGCATCTTTCGATGAGCGCGGTCCGGCTGGAAAACAGCCGGCTGTTTCTGGCCAGTATCTCTGTTATGATCATATGTTAACCCATACCGGTAAAGGATTCCCTCTTGATTCACAGGTGTAAAAATAAAAATCCCGCCGTGCAACTATAGAACACGGCGGGATTATATTCAATCGGTTTTACATGGGGCTATTTCTTATCTTTGTCAACCTCTTCAAAATCGGCATCCACCACATCATCATCAGCTGGATTCGCCCCTGCTCCCGGGTCTTCTGCGCCCTGGGCACCGGCAGCACCATCCTGGGAGGCCTGCTGGTACATGACTTCAGCCAGCTTATGGGATGCCTGGGTCAATGCTTCGATTTTCTGCTTGATGGTTTCAAGGTCATCGCTGTCCTTGACCTGCTTGAGTTCCTCTACAGCAGTTTCAATGGACTGCTTGGTGCTTTCATCCACTTTGTCGCCATGCTCTTTGAGGGTCTTCTCGGTCTGGTCTACCAGGCTGTCAGCCGTATTCTTGGTATCCACCAGCTCGCGTTTCTTCTTGTCCTCTTCCGCATGGAGTTCCGCATCCTTGACCATCTTGTCAATTTCCTCTTCAGACAGGCCTGACGCGGCAGTGATCCGGATGGACTGCTCTTTTCCGGTCGCTTTGTCTTTTGCAGATACATGAACGATACCATTGGCATCGATGTCAAAGGTGACTTCGATCTGGGGTACGCCCCTGGGTGCCGGCGGGATGTCAGAGAGTTCAAACTGACCCAGTGTTTTGTTTCCGGCCGCCATTTCTCTTTCTCCCTGGAGAACATGGATGGATACTGCCGGCTGGTTATCTGCAGCAGTGGAGAATACCTGGCTTTTCCGGGTCGGAATGGTGGTATTCTTTTCAATCAGCTTGGTCATGACACCGCCCAGGGTTTCAATACCCAAAGAGAGCGGGGTGACATCCAGGAGAAGGACGTCGTTAACGTCGCCCTGGAGTACGCCGCCCTGGATGGCTGCACCCATGGCCACGACTTCATCCGGGTTTACGCCTTTATGGGGTTTCTTTCCGAAAATTTTCTCAACACGGTCTTGAACTGCCGGCATACGGGTCATCCCACCGACCAGAACCACCTCATGGACACCACCGGAACCCAGGTTGGCTTCCTTGAGGGCGGTCAGACAGGGTTTTTCAAGGTTGTCCAGAAGGTCGGATACCAGGGCTTCAAGTTTGGCGCGGGTCAGTTTGACATCCAGGTGTTTGGGGCCGCTGGCATCCGCAGTGATGAACGGCAGGTTGATGCTGCTTTCCACGGCGGAGGACAGTTCCATTTTGGCTTTTTCAGCCGCTTCTTTGAGGCGCTGAAGTGCCATTTTATCGGAACGGATATCAATGCCCTGTTCCTTTTTAAACTCGTCAGCCACATAGTCAATGATTCTTAAGTCAAAATCCTCGCCACCCAGGTGGGTGTCACCGGAGGTGGACTTCACTTCAAACACCCCATCCCCGATTTCAAGCACGGATACATCGAAGGTACCGCCGCCAAGATCGAATACCGCAATTTTCTGTTCCGACTTTTTATCCATGCCATATGCCAGGGCTGCGGCAGTGGGCTCGTTGATAATACGCTCCACTTCAAGGCCGGCGATTTTACCGGCATCCTTGGTTGCCTGACGCTGGGAGTCATTAAAGTATGCGGGAACTGTAATTACGGCTTTGGTGACCTCTTCGCCCAGGTATTCTTCAGCGGTTTTTTTGATATTGGCCAGGATAAAGGATGATATTTCCGCCGGGCTGTGCTGCTTGCCCCTGAGGTTGATCCGCGTATCACCATTGGAGGCGGCTTCAAGCTTATAGGGAAGTACCGGGATATCATCCTGGACCTCTTTAGAATTGAATTTCCGGCCGATCAGTCGTTTGACACCAAATACGGTGTTTTCTGGATTGGTAATGGCCTGCCTTTTGGCCGTCTGGCCAACCAGCCGTTCTCCGCTTTCAGCCAGGGCGACGATCGAAGGTGTTGTCCGTCCCCCTTCCGAGTTGGTAATGATTTTTGATTCACCGCCTTCCATGACGGCAACGCAAGAGTTGGTTGTACCAAGATCTATTCCAATTGTCTTACCCATGGGTTATCCTCCACATATTGATAGAATATTATTCGTCTTCTGTTTTCTTTTCTACGCTTTTTGAAACAACAACCATTGACGGTCTGAGCAGTCGATCATGCAGTAAATATCCTTTTTGAAGCTCGTTAATAACGGTATTTTCAGGATACTCATCTGTTTCCGTCTGTGTGACTGCCTGGTGGAAATTGGGGTCAAAGGCGTTGTCCTTGGCATCGATCGGTTTGACGTTAAATGTATCAAACATCTTAAGGATTTCCTTGTGGGTCAGTTTTACCCCCTCGGCCAGATCCTTGGGATCTGCGTTGCCGTTTTCAGCGGAATCGATGGCCCGTTCCAGATTATCGACGACAGTCAAGAGCTGTTTGAAAAGGGATTCGTTGGCAAATTTCCTGAAATCTTCGATCTCTTTTTGCTTGCGTCTTTTGAAGTTTTCAAATTCCGCCGATACCCTTAATACACGATCTTTTTCAGCAGCAAGTTCTGCGGTGAGCTCCTCTAGTTGGTTGGTTTCAGTGATTTTTTCGTCGCCCTCTGCCTGCGTTTTACTCTCAGCCGGCATCTTTTTTGGTTTTTTACTCTCGGTCGACTTTTTTGATTGTTGGCTTTTTTTGCTTTTGGTGTTGTTTTTCAGAACCAATGTCTTCTCCTGCTTGTCATCACCCTATATTTTAAAGCTTTTCGTTTAAATTTATGTGCTGAAAATAAGTCTGTTTGAAATCATGTCAAGATATAAAAACGGGGGTAGATATAAAAAGGAAGGCGTTCCGGCTGGCCGGAAAAGCAGATTGCATGACCGGGATCGATCCATGACACAGAAGGATTCACTTATCGCTGCTTCCTTCCGGACCTGACGAGGTTCGTGGCCTTCTGTTACAAGGCGACCGATCAGAATCAGACCGAATCCAGCACAGCCGGAACTTTACTATATATTGTATTTCAGTGAATTTATCAAGTCTATTTTGTGTCTTCAGCAGATTTAATTCTCACCCGGCCGGTTGGTACCCACCGGCCGAAAAGATGTAAAGCCCTTGAGAAAAGAGTAAGATGACGCTTGTCATCTGGGTCTGCTTCAATTATAATGGCATGAACAAAAACTTGATAAGTTTATCGGCAAATGGTAATTTAGGTACATTCAATCCAAAAAAAGAATCAAAGAAAGTTTCATAATCTTTCGCAGAGGAGATGGAAATGAGTGAAATAGTCAATCAGGGCAGCCAGACAATAATCAGACCCGGCATGGATGTGGTGGCTTCAATGGCAGATGATTTCAAAAATGAGTTGCTGGCGGTCATTGATGACTCACAAGGGGATATCGTCATCGATCTGGAGGGTGCTGAAATGGTTGATTCCGTGGGGATCGGTGTGATTATTGCCGCACACAACACGCTGGACCAGGCCGGAAGACAGCTCAAAGTGATCAACGTCTCAAAAGATGTTTACGGCCTGTTTACTACCATGCGCCTGAACCGGCGATTTACCGTGGAGGGAGTATAATCGGAACAATGAGTCGCAGGGTGGTCGGGGCACTGTGCTGTGCATTGCTCTTGTACCTGGCACCGGGGTGCTCCGACGAGAAAAATGGGGATTACCAGGGGGTGTCGGAACTGATATCCAATCGCAACCAGGCCCGCCATAATGTTAAGGGGAGCGCAAAGGGGCGTACTTCCTCAAAGCCGGTCAAGACCACCGAACAAGACCCAAAATCCTCCTTGGCAAGCCAGGATGCCGGATCCAAAAAAAAGGAGATCTCCTCGGTTGTCCTGTATGAGGAAAATGTAACCATCGTCAGCCAGACGTCGTCCAAAACCCTTGCAAAGGGTATTGCCTACATAAACAAACAGGGCCAGATCGTCAGGCTGAAGATTGTCAACGAGTAGTTATTAATAAAAGCAGGTGATTAGGTAGGAATCTGTTTCCGGTTCGACCCGGGGGGGAGGTCATTGAATCCTTTTTTCCCGGCAGGCTTATCCTTCCCGCTTGACTTCTCTTTTTTGGGGTCTGTTGATTTGCTTTTCCCTTCTACTCCCAACTGATTGATGCGGGTGGCAGATTTCTCTAAAATTTTATCGATTTCTCCGTCATCTTCACTCTTAACCCCGAGTTTCCCTTCATATTCCTTGATTTTCAGGTTGGCCTTGTAAAGGACACGGGCGGATCGTTCATGGACATCCCTGAGTTCTTCAATTGATTTGTTCTTGGCTTGAACCTGCTTTTTTAGTGTGTCAACGATGCGTGAATACTTCTTCTGGACTTTGTTTTCAGCGGATTTTGCCATGGTCTGGGTCAGGAAAATGTTGATCAGTTCGGCCAACAGGGCAATAATGGTGATAAAAATCAGCCCGTCTGTCTGCAAATAGTACAGAATCGCTACGACTACCATGCAGGTAAAAAAAACCATGCCCTGTCCACTGTCAAAAGTTAATGTTGAATCTGCCAAATCATATGCTGATCTTTTTATATACAATCGATCCCGGAATAGGACAAGGAAAAATGTTTTTTGCGTCATCATTTGGTGAACCCATGAGGCTTTGGGCAGGTAATTGGAAATTAGTAAATGGTGATTATCGCCGGGAAGATATCCTGGCGGTGACACTCTTCAATGATTTCTATAACACCGAGAACCCAGACGAACCAGAGCACGTCAAACATCTGCTTCTTGAACCGTACCGGTTTTACTTGGTAGTGCAGGGGCTCCTCAAGAAGAGATAACTTTGGAAAAAACCGGGGTACCCGGCTCAGGTATCGTTTGAATTCCTCCCTGTGAAGGTGAAGCAATCTTTTTTCCTCCTTCCTGATCACAAAGGGGTAATAAAGCCCGAAAGCAACCAGGATGAGTAACGGGATAATGAATGTCTCTGAACTGAGCCCGACACCCACGGCACCTATAAAACTGAAGAAATACAGCGGATTCCTGCACATGGAGTAAGGGCCTTGAGTCACCAGACGGTTGGTCTTGTACCCTGCGATATAGAGTGAACACCATAGGCGGCCTGCCGAAGCCACACCCACAAGGAGTATACCGGAAAAGATCATCATCGTGGTCAGGGAGGGAAGGGCATCATCCCAGTGACTTTCGCCGATGCACATCAATAATACGACCAGGATGGCAAATCCTTTGGTAATATGTGTCCTGAATTCTTCAATCATATCGCGTTCTCCATCTGCTGTTTACGTGGATTCTTCTGTATGGGGGGCGGGTCAAAGGACAACATGACACACGTGCCGCCATCATGAGGGCTGTCAATGGTAAGATGCCAGTTGAACCGCTCGCACAACCGCTTGACAATGGCAAGTCCCAGCCCGAACCCTTCACTGTTCTTGCCCCGGACATGGGGTGCTGTGACATCCCGGAGATTGCCGGGCATGTCAAACGCTGTGGAATTGAATACCTCAACCGCATTTGGCTTGACGGTCAGACAGACATCGCCTTTGGGGGTATGGTAAAATGCATTGCGAAGCAGATTGCTCACTGCAATCTTGAATACGGCATCCGGCGCGTCGATGGCCGGTGATCCCAGCTGCCTGAAGCTGGCGGTTACCGGTCGGCTTTTAAACAGGTGGGCATATTCCTCGAAGGTCTCCCGGGATGCGGCGGCAACATCGCAGGCCTGATCCGTGGTTTCAAATGCGTCTTCCCGGGCCAGCCACAAAAAGGTGTCAATGGTAATGGCCATCCCTTTGACCGATCGTTTGACACGTTCCAGGGGCCCGTGGAGCGATTTGTCCGTGTAAACCGGCAGTTGCTCGATCAACTCCAGAGCGCCCTTGATAACCGTTACCGGTGTTCTCAGTTCATGGCTGGCATCACGGGTGAACGCTTTCTCCCGCTCTACAAACGATTGGATACGCTGCAGGCTCTCCTCAAGGGTTTTTGCCAGGAACCCGATTTCATCATCGGCAAATCGGCCTGATATGTCAAGGGGCAGGTTGTGGGGCCGGCTTTGTGCAACCTGGCGGGTCAATTCGCGAAGCGGGGCAATGATCCGGCGGGAGAGCAGTACACCGATTCCCGCCCCGACGCCTGCCACCAGAAGGGATACTGCCGCAAGGAAGACACGGATAATCATCTCATACTGCTCGTTTATTTTCAGGCTGCCGACATCATAGAACAGGTAGAGCATCATCTGGGATCCCGGCACCTGCCTGATGGCCACATGATAATCTCCCGGGCCTTCTATGGCACCCGGTCCGTCTGTTTCGTACATCCCTTCGGAAAGGCCTTGCACCATTTGGCGGAGACCGGGCGGGATGCGGTCCGTGCCCAGGTATCCTTTGATATAGGTCGAGTAGGGCAGCGGCGTGTTCGGGTTGGTCCTGAATTTTGACAGGTAATGTTCAATCTCGATCCTGATCCGTTTTTCAAATACCATATCCTCTGCAAGAGCCATGCACCCATCGATCAGGAGCATATAGGTCACGGATAAGACCAGCCCGAAGACGCAGAAGGCAATAATGATCCGGTGTCGTATACTATAATGATATTTCATTGCTCATCACCAGTTTATACCCTGTCCCGTGTATGGTCTGAATCAGGGGTTCGGAAAACGGGGTATCGATCTTTTTTCTCAGCATATACATATGGCTTCGCAGGGAGTCGCTTCCGGGGGGCATATCTCCCCAGAGCGCCAGCTCCAGGTCGGAACGGGTCACCACACCGGGGGATGCCTTCATCAATTGCTCAAGGATCTTCAAGCATGCCCGGTTCAGGTCGATCTTTCGGTCTGCCCGCTTCACCTCCATGGTCTCCAGGTTCAGTTCCAGGTCACCCACGATCAAAATACTTTTCATATCGGGCAGTTCCCGCCTTGCCAGGGCATATACACGGACTTCCAGTTCCTGGAGGGCAAAGGGTTTAACCAGGTAGTCATCCGTACCGGCATCAAAACCGTCGATCTTATCCGGCAGCGTATCCCGGGCGGTCAGCATGAGAATGGGGATCTGCCTGGCAGACGATTCCCGGAAACGTTTGCACAGGGTCAGCCCGTCCATTCCCGGTAGCATGATATCCAGGATCATGACATCATAGTCTTGGGTCAGGGCCAGGTGCAGGCCTTGAATACCATTTGCCGCAAAGTCCAGGATATGCCCCTTGGATTCAAAATAGTCGGCAATGTTCTGGCTGATATCTTCATGATCCTCAACCAGAAGAAGTCTTAACGGATGTTTGGGTTTCATTGATTTCACATCAGCCCTCCGGTATGGGTTTGCTCAATTGTAGGCGAAATGTTCTCCCGGGTCCACCTCATTTTCCTCACTGCCGGTTCAAGGCTTTCCCGCGATGCTTTCATCCTGCCCGGCAACGTGTGGATGATCAGGCGCAGATCGTTCAGGATCGCCAGGATGCAGGGTGCAAGGATCAGGGTTACTGCCGTGGCACATATCAGCCCGGCAGAAATGGAGAGGGCCATCGGGATAATGAATCCGGCCTGGATACTGGTGTCAAAAAGCAGGGGAGCAAGCCCGCTCACCGTGCTGACGGTGGTCAGCATAATCGCCCTGAACCTCCGCCTTCCGGCGTTTTCAAGTGCCTCGAAAAATGCGGTACCGGATTCCAGGTTGCTGTTGAACCGCTCGATGAGCATGATGGCATCATTGACTACCACACCGGACAGGGCAACCATGCCGAATATGCTCATCAAGGATATGGGATATCCCATGACGAGGTGTCCATACACGGCACCCACCATGCCGAACGGGATCATGAAAAGGATGACCAGGGGCTGGACGTAGGAGTGAAACATGGCGGCCACAACAACGAAAATACCGATCACGGCCAGGGGGAAACCAATATACAGTCCGCCCAGTGCATCTTTCATGTGTTTTTCATCCCCTTCAAAAGAGACGGTGACACCGGGGTATTTCCGGGCAAGCCTTGGAAGGAGGTTCCGGGTTAACGCCTCTATGATATCATCCGGGTTGGCGCGCTCAAGGTCCACATCGGCACTGACGGCCAGACAGCGGGTGCCATCCACTCCCCTGATCCGTTCAGGCCCCTTGGCCAGCTGAACATGGGCGACTGCGTGCAAGGGCACCTTGGTCCCCTGCCGGGTTTCAAGTTCAAGGTTATCCAGGATCGAGACAGAGGAGCGTTCACGGCGGGTCATTCGCACTTTCACGCAGATCTCATCCTTTCCCCGCTGGACCCGCAGGGCCTCGCTGCCATAAATGGCCGTCCTGACCTGGCGGGCCACATCCTGCTGCGACAGGCCGTGAAACCAGGCCAGGGGTTTAAGGGTGATGTGTCGTTCATCAACACCGGACAGGTCATCCCCGTGGATTTCGTGCACACCGTCCAGGGTGGAGAGTTCCCGGGTGAATTCTTGAAATGCCTGGGTCAGTTGAACCGGGTCCTGGCCCAGGAGCCAAGCTTCAATCGGTTCTCCGGGCGGACCCTCTGAGCGGGTTTCAAATACCAGTGAGCGTGCACCCGGGATCGCCCCGGTTTCCTCTTTCCACATCTTCAGCAATGCGTCTGCGGGTACGCCCGGCTCTTTTGCCGGAGTGAGCACAACCTGTATCCCTCCGGCATGGGAGCCTTTTTCAGGCTCCTCTGATACGGTACTGCCCACAACCGTCATCCGGTTGAGGAGCAGGGTCTTGTGGGTTCCTGGTTTTTTTCTCAACCGGTTGAGCAATGCGTTTTCGATCCTGGATACCGCCTGGCTGGTCATTCGGTCTGACGTACCGGCCGGGAATGTGATGGATGCAGATAAAATGGTGCTTCCGGTTTCCGGAAGCACCTCGGTTTTGACCCATCCGCCCCAGATCAGGCCGGCGCACAGCAGCAATATGACTGTCGCTGCCGACAGGCACAGGTAACGATGCACCAGGACCCGCTTGAGAAACGGCAGGTACAGGCAGCGGGCAAACCAATCCGGGCGGCTTTGGATGTAGCGGTGCGCCGCGCTCATTTTTTCCAGGAATGGATGCCCGGGTTTATGGTTCCCTTTTTTTCTGAGGCGGTGGGCCAGGTGGGCCGGCAGCAGCCAGACGCTTTCAATCAAGGAGATGATCAGGCAGGGGATCACGACCATGGGCAGGATGGACAGGAATTTGCCGATCACATCCCCGATATACGCCAGTGGCAGGAAGGCGATAATGCTGGTCAAAATCGCTGCAGTCACAGGTATTCCCACCTCCCTGACCCCTCTGACCGCTGCCTGGAGAGGAGAGCAGCCGGATTCAAAGTGGTGGAAAACCGCCTCGCCCACCACAATGGAATCATCCACAACAATACCCAGGACCGTAATCAACCCGAACAGGGAAAGCATGTTGATGCTTCCCCCCATGGCCCAGACGACCACCAGGGCACCCAGGATCGATACCGGGATCCCCAGTCCGGCCCAGAAGCTGAGCCGGATATCCAGGAACAGCCCCAGCAGAAGTATCACCAGGCAAAGCCCGATCAACCCGTTTTTAGCCAGAAGATCGATGCGGGAGCGAAGGTCATCGGTCAGATCGTAGAGCACACCCATACTTAGATTTGACGGGAGATCATCCTGCTGCCTGTCCAGAAATGACGCCACGGCCGCGGATATCTCCAGGGCGTCTTCGCGCCGGGTTTTATAAATCTCAAGAATCACGGCAGGGCTGCCGTTAATGGTCACTTCATGGGTGTCTTCTGTAAAGCTGTCCCTGATATCCGCGATCCGGCCAAGGATGACCTTGCCTCCGTCAATTCCTGCAAGTACCGGGACTTCGGCCAGTTCCCTGCCCGTGTTCCGCTGCCCCATGGTCCTGACACGGACGTGTCCGGCATCTGTCAGAATGTCACCACCGGGCAGGCCATCACTGTTCAGCGCAATATTCCGGCTTACCTCTTCAAGGGAAAGCCCATAGGCTTTCAACTGCTGCTGATTCAGCTCAACATTGATCTCATAATCGCGGGTCCCGAACAGCTCTACCTGGGAGATTTCATCCAGGGCGGTCAGCCGCTCTTTGATCCTGACGGCAGCCGCCTTGAGTTCCTTTTCAGTACAACTGCCTGATACATATATTTTCATCACTTCGGTGCGGTGCATCACCTCTGAAATGACCGGGTTGTCACTCGTATCCGGAAAGGTGGAAACCGCATTGATTCTGCTTCGTATGCGGGCCAGGACCTGTGCCGTCTCATAACCGTGTTTGACCAGGATCTCAGCACTGCCTATCCCCTCTTCAGAGCGGCTCGTATACTGGGCAATGCCTTCCATTCCCTTGAGCGCCTCTTCAATTTTAACGGTGACGCCCTGCTGGACCTCTGAAGGGTCGGCACCGGGAAAACGCACTTCAACCAGGATCTCATCCATTGAAAAGTCCGGAAACAACTCCCGCTGCATGGTGTTGACAGCCATGAGTCCGGCAACCAGCAGCAAAAAAAGAATGATATGGCTGAATACCGAATTCCCGGCAAACCGGATCAAAAGAGCTGTCATTTCTGCCTCTTTCGCATAAGTAAACGCCTCAGGGCCGAAGCCGCCAGTCGAAGGGGTATCTCGGTCAGGATTTTATACCTTTGGTTGATCATTGGGCGTTTAATCATGACGGTGTTTCCGGGTTGAACCAAATTCATAACCCAGGGTGACAAAGGCAAATGCGCCCTCACTGTCGTAGAAGTTGATATTGGAGTTGCATCGCTCGTATCCGCCGCCGGCCCGGACGGCAAATCCTTCAAACCCAAGGGGGTTGAACCATGACACACTGGCCATTGCCTCATAGACATCATCTTTTCTCGTATTGCTGAAGATGGGGTGGATGGCGTCGTAATCGTGGGTGCCGGCCTCCAGAGATAATTTGAGTTCAATGTTTTCCCAGTTTTTTTCCAGGTCGAGATTTGCCGTGTATCCATTATACCGGTTGGCTTTACCGTCTATATCGGCCAGGGTATATGCGGCACCGGGGATCAGCTCAAACCCGCTGCCGAGTTCGATGTCCCAGGACAGTTCAAACTGGTGGATCATGCCGTCCCGTTTCAGTTCTGAGAACCGTTTTCCAATATCATCTTTGTCCACATCCACCTGTTCCAGTTCATACCCAAGTTCCCATCCGTTGATCTCACAGGTGATTTCTCCACCAAACCGGGTCTCATCGGTTTCGACACGGTTGACGCCGGTCAGGTAAGGATCCGTCCACACCTCATCCGGAATACCGTAGAAAAGGCTGGCACCCAGCTCAATGCCGGCAGGGGTTTCAAATTCAATTCCAAGTGTGGGCCGCGGCTCCTCCTCAAAGGGGATGCCAAAGTAAACCCGGCTGTCATGGTTGAAGTAGTAGCCGAGTTCAAAACTCGGTACCGGAAGCCATTCGCTTTGGCCCTTGGGTTTCTGGTCCAGGGTTTCCAGGCGCCTGTTATCGTCACCCGCCTCCAGCCAGCTCTTGCTGCTCATCCACAGCCCTCCGAGATCGACTCGTCCGTAAAATCCATCGGGCGAAGAATCTTGTGACCAGGCAGCCGGTAACAGGTGGAACAGCAGCAACAGGCAAATCGAAATGAGAATTCTAAATTTCATCTTTTTACTCCTTTGTTAATGGAATTATAGTCAGTGGTGTATGCTCAACCGGATGGATCAAGGGGTCGACAATCACCTGATCACCCGGGACTAAAGCACCGGTTATGAATGCATCTTCTTTCAGTACCCACAGGGTTTCTACCGGTATGGTTTTTAACCGGTTATTGCACGCCAGGCGGATGGACGGCTCTGCGGTAACAGAAGACCGGGGAAGCCGGTATACATGTTCAACCGTCCTGCCGGGGATCAGTGCACGGCAGAACATTCCTTCCACAAGGGGGAACTGTCTGTGCGCACCTTTTTCCCTGCGTGCATCGATCCTTATGGCAAGTACCAGGGTGTGCATGTCAGGGTCATACCGGATCACCCTGTGGAGCAGCCCCTGCCAGGGCGGTACTTGATCGTCGTCGGCCCAGAACACCTGGCAGGTCACCGGTTCAAGGGAGGAGAACCACGGATAACGATTTTCAGGATCATGGGAGGTAAACCGCAGCCATTTTATAGCGTCACGACTGTCGAGACTGATTTGGACCTCCAGGATGGAATCATCCGCAAGTGACAGTATGGGCCGGCCCTTGGTCACATATTGACCTTTTTCTGCATCCACGTGTTTGATCCGGCAATCGAAGGGCGCAACCATTCTGCAGTGATTCAGGTCATCTTGCGCAGCCGCCAGTCTGGCGTTGACCTGTTCGAGCTGGGCGCGCACCTGCTTGAGTGTAAACGGGAATTCTTCAACCATCCAGGACAGGCGTGCAGCATTATCTTTGGCAGTGTTCAGTTGGTCAGCGGCTTCATCCAGGGTGGATTTTGCACTCACCTTCTTTTCATGTAACGCCTTGAGGCGGTTATATCGGCCGTGTGAAATGTCGAGATTGCGCCGGGCCAGCTCATATCGCTTCTGGTTGACGGCATGGCCGGCCCGGATCTGTTCAAGGCGGCTCTCCAGCCTTTGTGCCTCTGAAGACAGTTCCGTTACGGGTTGTTTATAGTCTTTTTCATCCAGGAGAAATAAAAGTTCTCCTTTTGACAGGGTTTCCCCGGGCTCCAGCCTGGGGTTGATATGGGTGATGAGCCCGCTGACCCGCGGGGATAAGTCAACCGTCTGCACCGTGTAGACCCTGCCGTATCCGGTGATCACCGGGGCGGCATCTTCCGGATGTACCTGGATTACGGATACGGAAAGCCTTGCCGGCACAGGATCTGTCCTTTGACTCAGGGGCGTTTTGAAAGATGCCATGGCCAGCATTCCAGCGATACCGGAGAGTAACAACAGTGTACATAAAAGGATTTTCTTTAACATGGATGAGCGCCTTAGGGCGTTATGCGGTTAATGGTTGAATAATCCGGCAACAAAAAACCGGTATACGAAATGCGAATATGATCTGGACAGGAGTGAGGCCATGACCGCAATCCCGAAGAAACCGGAGAGAATCATGAGGATGCGAAAGATTGTGACAGGCCTGAGGAGTTGCCCCAGGCGGTTTTGATGCGTCATGATACCCTCCTTTTTTTGTTGATACCCTGGTTTTGATTCAGCGGCAGGTTAGCAGGAGGGTGTTGAAAACTTTGTGAAAAAGATGTGAAAAAAATGTCAAATCGGCGGGTGATGCGTTGCGAAGAGTTCCCCGATGTCCGGGAAATGCCTGCCCGGGCAACTGGTTTTTGCGGTTTGTTTTCCTTTGAATGTGACGTGAATACGCTTTGTGTTCCACTTTATATCTCCGAAGGGGACATCCTGGTGACCGATAATATTCTTTTCAGGGATGCCGTAATCCAAGCAAAGTGACTTGACCAAACGGGTGAGCGCACGCATCTGCTTTTCGGTGGGTGAGGATTTTTCAAAGTTTCCCACAAGACAGATGCCGATCCCGAATATATTGTGATACCAGGAATTCACATCCACATGGGTACCGGCCATCTGTTCTTTCCAGCGGAACCCCTCTTCGATTTTTCCGTCTGGAGAACCGTTTCCGTTCCCGATGACAAAGTGGTAGCACAAGCCGCCATACCCCCGGTCCGAATGGTATTTATGGAATGCCTTTGCACTGCCGGCGTCTGTGGCGCTGTGGTGGATGACAATATACTTCCAGCCCCGGGCGATCCTGGTTTTCTTGGTGTAGATATCCGTCCAGGAGGGTGTGTTTTTTCCGGCCAGGGCAAAACAGGCGGCACTCATTCCAAGAACAAGGGTCAGGATCAGGGACATGCTGCATTTTTTCATCGTTTTCTCCCATGCAGGTTAATCTTGCTTGATTTTTATCCTTAAACAGGCGAAGAGGTGTCATGCAGTGGTAAAACCTTTGTAAAAAAGATGTAAAATCGGAAGGGTGCAAAAGATGAGACGTCAGATAGAGATCGTTGAATATGACAATGCGGTTCACAGAAATGAGGTGAAGGATCTCTGGCAGGCCGTATTTGGATATGAAGCAGCACACAATGCTCCGGAGCTGGTCATTGACAAGAAACTCCAATACGGGGATGGCCTGTTTTTCGTGGCCTGTACCGATAACCAGGTGGTCGGCACGGTCATGGCAGGTTATGACGGCCACAGGGGATGGATCTATTCCATTGCCGTTCATCCGGCACAACGAAAGCAGGGGCTCGGGTCATCCCTGTTGACCCATGCTGAGAATAGACTTTTGAAAGTGGGTTGCCTCAAGGTCAATCTCCAGATCATGGAGGGGAATGAGGCGGTTCAGCAATTTTATGTCGCCAATGGTTTTTCCGAGGAAAAGCGGGTCAGCATGGGAAAGCGCCTGTATCCTGAGAGTGAATAGACAACCTGTCCGTAACACGGATTTATGTGTTGAGTGGGGGATAAAGGTCAATGGGTTTTACCTGCTTTTGAGTGGTGGGCGAAATTTTTTGCTCCGGATATGAAATCTCTTGATTATTCGGTTTGAATTCTGATATGAGAAAAATGATGCGCTTATATCTGTTTAAAATAACAGATAGATTTTACAGATAACTATTACAGGGCATCGCCGGAGTTAAAAACAGACTTCCTTGTCCATTCAACGGGGTTAAAAAGATCATGGATAGTATTATTCATCGCCAGGTGTTACTCCCATGCGGCCCGGGGGAAGCATTCAGCATGTTTACCCGGAACCGGCTGCTGGAATCCTGGTTGGCTCGAAAGGCAGAGGTCGAGCCGGTTGAAGGGGGAAAATTCGAACTGTTCTGGCAGCCAGAGAACAAGCGGTTGAACAGCACACTGGGCTGCAGGATTACGGCCATAGAACCTGACCGGTTTCTCTCATTTGAATGGCGCAGCCCGGAACAGTTTAAGCACTTTGCCAATCAGGCAGACCCCTTGACCCATGTGGTCGTGTTTTTCGTGCCTGAGGATGAGGGCACGCGGGTTCATCTGGTCCATTCCGGATGGCGCAGCTCTGATGATTGGGAGCAGGCCAGGCAATGGCAGGACCAGGCCTGGTGCTTCGGCCTGCAGGCGCTGGAAGACCGGGTCAGTACCGGATGATATAGAAAAGCGATCCCAAGCCCTTTCCGGCAGTATAAATATTTTTGCAAACCGGAGTGTTTTACGGTATCCTTAACCCATTCAACGTATCAAGGTCGTTTTTGAGCCACATTTGACGTGTTTTAATCGTAAAGGCAGGATGAATGTCAATTGATCGTATCGCAGTCATGCTCAGAAAGTATGGATTGATACCTTTGTCCATTCTGTTCATCCTGTTTGTTTTACCGAACGGCATGGTCAGATGCGAAGACCAGATCTCTCTTCAGTTGGCATGGCGGCATCAGTTTCAGTTTGCCGGATATTATGCAGCCCGTCACAAGGGATTCTACCAACAAGCCGGACTGGAGGTCAGCCTTGTTGAGGGCGGAGAAGGCCGGTTTGCGCGAGAGGAGTTGATCAATGGCAATGCCCAGTATGGTGTGGCCGGTTCGGAACTTCTCCTGCATCGGGCAGAAGGCGACCCTTTTGTGGTGCTGGCACCCATTTTCCAGCATTCACCTTCCATTCTTCTGTCAAAGAAATCATCCGGCATTTCCAGCATTCAGGGGCTGATCGGCAAGCGGGTGATGCTGCTTCCGGGTAAAAAGGATGCAGATATCCTGGCCGCTTTTTTAAATGAGGGGGTACCCATCGGCGCCATCCGGCGGATCGATCAAACATACAATCTTGAGGATTTGATTGAGGGGCGTACCGATGCGGTGAGTGCCTATCTGACCAATGAACCCTGGCATCTTCTCAGGCAGGGCATAGAGCCAATGATCATTTCACCCCAGACATACGGTGTGGATTTTTATGCGGACTGCCTGTTCACAACAGAGCAGGAAATCAGCACACATCCTGAGCGGGTGAACGCCTTTTTAAGTGCTTCATTAAAGGGATGGGCTTACGCCATGGATCATCCCGAAGAGATGGTTGATCTCATCCGGCAGCAATACCGTGTTGAGAAAAGCAGGGAGCACCTTCTATATGAGGCCCGTGCGATCCGTCAGATCATGTCTCCGGACCTGGTTCAGGTCGGGCATATGAACCCCGGTCGATGGCAGCACATTGCCGCTGTTTATGCGAAGCTGGATATGATTGACCCCGGGTTTTCACTGGACGGGTTCATGTATGATCCGTCGCAGCCCGGAAGTTACGGGTGGGTCATGTGGGCATTGGGTGCGACAGTGATGATCTGTCTGGTGGCAGCTACCCTGGCATTTGTGCTCTTCAACCTGAATCATAAACTGAAAGCAGAGATCCTGGAACGCGAGCAGATGGCCGGGGAGCGGCAGGAGCATATTTATCTTCTGGAAAGCATGAACCGTATCAATTCAGTTATCCAGGCGTCGGATGAGCCCGAACATAAGCTGGAGAGTGTGCTAAAGGAAACCCTTTCCATTTTTAACTGCGACCGGGCCTGGCTTCTTCATCCCTGCGATCCTGATGCAGCATCCTTTAAAGTACCGTTTGAAGCAACGAATCCTGATTTCCCCGGGGCTGCGCAACTGGATGCGACCATTCCCATGATTGAACCCTTTAAAGGGGATATGCTGGATGCCCTGGGTACGGACAAGCCGATAACCTATGGGCCCGGGAATCAAAAACCGCTTTCAGTGCCGGCACCGGGTGAGTATCATGTCCGGTCCCAGATGTTCATGGCGATCAGGCCCCAAAAAGGAGTCCCCTGGATGTTTGGGCTTCATCAATGCGCTTCCGACCGTGTCTGGACCCTCCAGGAAAAGCGTATTTTCAGTACCATCGGCCGTCGGATATCCGATGCACTGAACAGTATGCTCTATCAGCGGGAGATGATCGAAATGAAGAATCTCATGGATTCCGTGGTGGAGCAGTCCCCCATTCCCATTGCCGTTGCCGACCTGGAGGGGCGGCTGAGAATTGTGAATCCGGCCTGTAAGGAGAATCTGGGCATGGAAGACACGGATATCCTGGGACTGCACCTTCAGGAGGTGTATGAGCAATGGGAGACCCTCACCCCGGGAGGCCGGATCCTGGAGGTTCAAGAGCTCCCCCTGGCCAAAGCCATTAAAGGCGGCCGGGTCACTGAACAGCTTCTCAGGGTAGTGAGAAAAGACGGCAGCTCGCGATGGGTGGTGGCCTCGGCCGGTCCGGTCCAGAACGATCAGGGCCGCCAGATTGCATCACAGATTGTGTTTCCGGATGTCACCGAACTCAAAGAGATTGAGGCGGCCCTTCAGCAGAGTGAGGAAAAATACCGGCTGATATTTGATGAATCTCCCATGGGGATCATGTATTTCGATCAAACCGGTACCATCACGGACTGCAACCAGAAATTCGCCGATATTATGAGCGCCTCCAAAAATGCACTGATCGGGTTCAATATCATTGAATCCATGCCGGACAGCCCGTTGAGACAGGAGGTGGATCACACCATCCGAACAGGGGCGGCGCATTTTGAAGGTGAGTGCCGGACCGTTGAAGGCACGGGACACAAATTCATTAAATCGGATCATCGGGCGATTCTGGATGGAGATGGTTCTTTTCAAGGTGCGGTTGGCGTGTATGAAGACGTTACCGATCGAAAAGAGGCAGAGCAGGAGAAAATCGAGGCCCAGAACATTGCCAGTGAGCATAAAAAGATGGCCCTGGTCGGACAGATCGCAGGAAAGATGGCCCATGACTTCAATAATATCCTGGGTATTGTCATGGGAAATACCGAGCTTGCCCTGGTAGACTGCAAGGATGAAAACACCCGGCGGATACTGGGAATCATCCAGCAACAGACCGTCCGGGGTAAAAACCTGACCAAAAACCTGGTGGCGTTTGCCAAGGATCAGGAACCCAAGCAGGCGTATTTCAGGGTGGGTGAAAAGATTGATCTGGTGTTGAACCTGTTGAAAAAAGAACTGGAAGGTATTTCCCTGACACGGGAAGACAGTCCCGGGATACCGGATCTGCTTGCAGATCCGGGGATGATCGAGCACGCATTGGTCAACCTGATCCAGAATTCAGTCCATGCCACGTCACTGTCCGACACGCCGCAGATCAATATAGGAACCGGGTTTATCGATGATGAGATCCGGATACGCATTGAAGATAATGGGTGCGGTATACCCGAG
The DNA here is from genome assembly GCA_004796375.1 of Desulfobacteraceae bacterium. GTDB lineage: Bacteria > Desulfobacterota > Desulfobacteria > Desulfobacterales > Desulfobacteraceae > MADRE2. The sequence continues at coordinate 29,964 of QZLA01000306.1, read as the reverse complement.
GAAGCCCTGTCACGGATTTACGAACCCGCATTTACACTCAAGGGCAGTATGGATGCCTCCGGGGTCTACAAAGCCGGTATCCGTGGAACCGGCTATGGAATGGCCAATGTGAAAAAGTACATCGAGCAGCATAACGGGACGATTGACGTGTCCTCCACTGTGGGGGCGGGCACCGTGTTTACCATCAGCCTGCCGGTAATCCAGAAGGAGCTGACCCGCAAGGAGAAGGAGGTCATCACAGAACGGATTACCCAATATGAAAAATATATTCTCCTGGTTGAAGATGAATCGGCCATTTCAGATGTTCAGTATACCATATTGACGGAAGAGCCCTGCAACCATCGGGTGGACATTGCCCATACCGGAAAAATGGCCATGGATCTTTTTGACCGGAATACGTATGATTTTGTGAGTCTGGATTATATCCTGCCCGGAGATGCGAACGGTATGGATGTGTATCATCATATCCGAACGTCAGATCAGGACATGCCGATTCTCTTCATATCCGGCAATATTGAATTTCTTGAGTCCATCCATCAGCTCAGGGAGATGGACCCCAATATTGATCATGTATCCAAACCATGTCCGAATCAAAAGTATATCAGCCGGATCAACAACCTGTTGGAACGGGTGGCCAGGAACGCTTAATCCGTCAGGCAGCCGGAAGAATCAGGGCTCCGTGGGCTGATAGGCAAGCGCTGGCTTGATGATCAGCTCTTCGTACCCCTGACGGTAGGCAGCCTGAAGGTCATCCGGCACCCACCGGCTCAACCCGCGGTAAAATTCATCGGTTCCCACCACCTGTTTGAGGATACGGTTGATCCGGCGGATCATCTGTATGCCCCATTCGTTCTTCGGGGCGGTGATATGGGCAAATACAAGGGTATTTTTCTTTTCGGCGATCTCGTAGATTCCGAGTTTATGGTCGGGATCGGCTTTATTCAGTAGGGGCACCACCCCGAGCGGATCCCAGATCATCCAGTCAATCCGTCCGGACTGAATCATCTTGATTTGCCGGAATTCACTCTCTTCTCCGGTAACGACCTCCTGCTGAAACCGTCCCTCATACTTCTTCAGGATTCCGTCAATCTCCTGCCCGTAACTGGCATCTTTAGAGTGTCCCATGATCATTTGCGGGTCGGACAACAATTTCTCAAGACTGATCTTTGCGCCCTGTAGGTATTGTTGCGCCCTGTTGGCGTCCATGATTACCCCGTCGGTAAACACCAGCCGGCAAGGCAGAGAGAAAACCATATAGGTTTCCCGTTCAGGTGTTTTTACCGGGCCATATGCGAGGTACCGTTCCCCGTTTTTATAGTCTGCAAAGATCCTGGCCGGCTGAGCCAGTACCATTTTATGGGTGTAACCGGGCATATGGCGGCTGATAATCTTTTGTACATGAACCCCGTACCCGGAAACATTCCCTTCCTGGTCAATGGTGTACAACGGCGGGTATTGAAAATAGGGCCATCTGATCTCTTCGGCCCGGATGTGTGTGCCCAGGGCCAAAGCCAGCACAAAGACCAGTGAAAAAACTCGGGAAAAACGGGTAACCATGATCGAACCTCGGGATTGATGCGTGTAAAGGTATACCTTTTATGAGCAGGTTACTGTATAATACGCGGATCGAAGTCAGATTACAAGTTTTCAGGAGTGTACCAGGCAAGTAATGACTAAATATAGAAAATCGATTTTTTCAACCTACCCCCTGTTCACAAGGATCGGGATATACATACTGAGTTTTGCGCTGTTTGCCACCTGTCTGGTCTCAATGATCCACCTGTGGTTTTCGTACACCCTTGAGATCGAGGCGATACAGACCCGGCTTGAGCATCTGGAGCAGGAACAGGTGGCATTGCTGACCAACAGCATGTGGTCATTTGACAACAAGGCGATCGATATCCAGCTCAAAAGCATATTGTCGGACAATGCCATTGTATACATTGAGATCAAAAAAGACGGCGTGGTGGAGTATATGGCCGGAGAACCGCATCTCAAGGATCCCAAGCTGTTTAAAACCTATCCTTTGATTCACCTGGGAAGATATCTGGGGGAGGTCAGCTTTTATGCCACATCCAGCAATGTAAAAAAGCAGCTTTTGATGTCTGCCGCCGGCTCCCTGATCGCCCAGGTCGTGGGGATCATTTTTACCTGCTTTTTCATTGTGGTTTTGCTGTTTCTTTTGTTGAGTAAACCGTTTTCACAGATACTGAAATTCACCGATTCCATACAACTGGACAACTTGGACGCGGATTTCTCTTTGAACCGAAGCAACAGCTTTCCGGATGAGCTGGATGCCATTGTTGACACCATCAACAGCATGCGCTCACGGCTCAAACGGGATATGGAGGAAAACGAGCAGATCAGGCACGCGCTTGCTTCTGAACAGGCATTTTCAGATGCCGTGATCAACAGCCTGCCCGGGATTTTTTTTGTGGCTGATGAATCCCATATCATCCTGAGGGGTAATCAGGTGTTTCATGAACATTATTTAACCAGGGGCAGGAATGAGAACATTAACCTGTTCACACGGGTAGATCCGCGGGACCAGGAAGCACTGGCCCAGGCATCTGCTTCTGTTCTTGGAAATTCCGAGCCGGTTTCCATTGAAACCCGGTTGTTGAATCACCAGAACCAATCGATCCCATACCTGCTCAATTGCAGCCGGGTAGAGCAGAATCAAACCAGGTATCTCATTGGTATCGGTACAAATCTTGAGGAGCGCAAGCGGATTGAAGGGGATCTTCGCCAGTCTCAGAAGATGGAGTCGATCGGAACCCTGGCCGGGGGGATCGCCCATGATTTCAATAATATTCTTTCCGCCATATTCGGATACACAGAACTGGCCAAAAAGCAGGTCAAAAATCCGGAAAAGCTTTCGGTATATCACGAGAATATCATGAAGGCGGCAGACAGGGCCAGGGAGCTGGTCCGCCAGATCCTCACTTTTGGGAGGAAAAATGAGCAGGAAAATGTACCCATACAGATGGCCATGCTGGTCAGGGAATCTTCTGAATTCCTGCGATCATCCATCCCCTCGACCATAGAGATTCGAACCGATATCCAGTCAGAGGCGATCATCATCTCAGACCCCACCCAGATCCACCAGATCATTTTAAATCTATGCACCAATGCCTATCAGGCCATGAGCGATACCGGAGGTATCATCACCATCAGCTTAAAGGATGTGACAGTGACTGAAAATGATGGTGCAGCAGGTATGCTGTTGGCTCCCGGTCAATATGTCCTGCTGGAGGTTGGTGATACCGGGCCTGGTATACCGGATCATGTCATGGACAATATTTTTGAACCCTATTTCACAACCAAGGGCAAGGGTTCCGGCACCGGGCTGGGGCTCGCCGTAGTCCATGGTATTATCCAGAGAAATAAGGGACACCTCTCAGTGGCCAGCAAAGTGGGCAATGGGGCGGTATTCAGTGTGTATCTCCCGGTCTCAGAACAAGCGCATGAATCGGATGACAACGATATGGGTGAGATCACAACCGATCTGTCAGGTGATGAACATATCATGGTTGTGGATGATGAGGACAGTATTCGCACGCCCATCAGGTTATTTCTGGAGGATTCCGGATATACGGTATCTGATTTTCCTGACGGCCGGCAGGCCTTTGAGGCGTTTGAACAGGCCCCTGATAAATATAACCTGATTATTACCGATATGACCATGCCCCGGATGAACGGCCTGCAGTTTGGACAGGCTGTGCTGGCAATCCGGAAAGATATTCCGGTGATCCTGTGCACAGGGTATGATGAAAATGTGAGCCGGTCACAGAGCAAGACAGTGGGGTTCAGCCACTTTGTGCAAAAACCGTTTGAGCATGACCGGCTATTACAGGATATCCGCAGGATTCTGGACCAGAAGGTCCGGGCCTGAGTCTGGAGGATTTCAGAATGAAACTCATCAGGCACGTTTTGGGATATGTTGCCGGGATGCTTATTTTTGCCTTTTTGATTCCCTATGGGGTCTGGGCAATGGGGTCACTGGAGCTGCCGCCCTTTAACACCCCGCTGTTTCCCAGTAGCGGTGCTGCTGCCGCCCTTGGAATTCTCCTGTTTGGTGCTGGACTGATATTTATCATCTGGTCCAATGTTTTCCTGTTTTTCAGAGGAAAAGGCGGGCCGGCCGATATCGCTGGTGTGGCAATCAGCCCCCGGACGGAAAAGCTCGTGGTTGACGGACCTTACAACTATACCCGCAACCCCATGGTGTTCGGTGCCAACGCCGTCTACCTGGCCATCACTATTTATCTCAATTCCCTGGGGTGCCTGATCGTGTGGTCTGTCTTGTTTGTCCTCGTTGTCATCCCGGTGGTGCGGCTGGAAGAGAAACGACTGGCCAGTGACTTCGGTGATTCATACACCCGTTATAAGCAGCGGACCTCAATGATTATTCCTTTGCCCGGAAAATAAGTTCTTTTAGCTTTTACTCTTTGGGTGCGCCGTTTCACCGTCTTGTGGTTTTTCACCGGTATACCTGAAAATACCGATACCTGTCAGGCTGCCGATAAAATTGAACACCAGATCCTTTGCAGACGCATCCCTTGCAATGAAATACTGGCAGGATTCCTCAAAGATTGAAAACAGGGTGGTGAGGATCAAGGTGTAGATCATTGATTTGAAAATATCGACCTTGTTTTTCCTGAAAAATTTCATCCACATAACAGAAAGGATGGAAAAAAAGGGTATGTGTAGGAGGTTTTGAATTCCTGAAAAGGAAATGTTGATATGTAACATATCTTCTATCTGAGATCTGACAGAGGACAGGAAGCCAAAATGATGATTGATTTCGATCTTGATATCATTGATCGGCAGGGTGGCAAGGAGAATGATCAACGCCATGAAAAGCAATATAAAGGTGATATTATTTCTGCTCACAAGCCTGCCTCATCGTTATTTTGACTTCAATTCTCTCAAGATAACTATCCATTCTTTGTTTGTCCATGCTTCCCTGTGAAACAGATATCAGCCGTCCAAGGGCTCAACCGCTTCAATTTTAAAATGATCAAACCAGAAAACATCTGAGTGGTGGAGGTGCACAATAAAACCCAGCCAACCTTCATTGTCATTTAGTGTAACTGTTTGATTATAGTGATACCAATTGCCTTTAACTTTGTTGTAATTCGTCAGGTATACATCCCGTGTACTTTTTTTACCATTAAGGTGCCCGATATTGATTTTAACCGAAAAAACAGGGGGTGCATTTTTTGTGTAAAATGACACTTGATATTTTTGATTGGGCGTTGCTTTCACTCCAATGGTTCTGAATCCAAAGGTTAACTGATTCTCTGAGTTGTCAATTTTCAATGCGCTTTTGCCGCGTTTAACAGTTTCAAGATCCTGGATTATGAAAACCAAACGGATTGGCCTGATCAAGACCATTGCCTGCAGCCTGTGAAGCCCCTTCAATCCATGTAAAAGAAACAAGCATTATTGAAGCTAAACCTAAGATTCTCACCATATCACCTTTTCTATGGAAAAATTGAATGAAACAAAAGCCAATCACCCTGCTCTTAATTATTCATACGAAGACAACTTTAAAAAGCGACACTATTTTTGAGAAAAATATTTCGGACATCTGCAGATTTGGGAGGTCGTACTAAAACAAAAAGGGTTTCAGACTGAAATGCTGAAACCCTTTCTCATATCTTGGTCGGGGCGGAGAGATTTGAACTCCCGACATCCTGCTCCCAAAGCAGGCGCGCTACCAGACTGCGCTACGCCCCGAATCTGATTTTGAATAAAAAGGCTAAATACCACTTCCGGCTCAGATTTGCAAGCTCAAATTGATCTGATGGGGTTTTCAAGGGAGTGCTCAAAGGGTATTCAAGTAGCTTTCGATCCCTGTTTTAATGGCGGCAGCGTACTTTTTAATCCACACGATCCTGGAACTTTCATCCAGGGGCAAGGTCTTCAGGGCAAAGGGTTCGATCAGGACCGCCGGCATCTGGCATCCGGCGAGCATAGCAACGGGTGCACTGATGATTTGGGGTTCCTGTCCGGGGAACAGGCTTGCAATGCTTTGTGTCAGGGTCTTGCACAATTGTCTGCTTTTGTCTTCGTGCGGCAGGTGCTGCCAGTGCCAGGCCAGGTCTTTGCCTGCGGCTGGTATGGGGCGGTTGTCACAGGGTTTATAATGGAAGACGGTGGCCTGGTTCGAGGTGGTTGCCTTGAGGTGAATGCTGACAAAAAGGTCGGCCTGCTGAGTGTTGGCAGCCTCGGTTCTGGCGATGGTGTCTATGAAGCGGTCATCTTGCCGGGTGAACAGTACCTTATACTGTTTATTGATCTGCTCAGCCACCAATCGGGAAAGGGTGAGGGTGACCGTTTTTTCGCTCAAGCCCGAGGGCAGGAGGAGGCCGCTGTCCCTGCCGCCATGACCCGGGTCGATCATGACCCGGGGTTGGGTGGTCCGGATCCGGTCCTGGCATGAACCCGCAGCGGGGAACAGCAGGGTCGTCCAGACAGGCAGGCATGCAAGAATGGTAATAAATATAGTGGCTTTGTTTTTCAATTTTCTTGACACTGATATGTAAAGAGATTATTTTAGTACATTTGTCATGTTTGCATGGTGTTAGCACCTGAATAGCACTATATTACATATTTTTTTAATGATTTGAAGAGAAGTTTTATATAAATAGTTTATTCTACAGGAAGGTAAGATGCAGGTTAAAATTGAAGACAAAACCACAGTAAAAAAAGTTCTTTCTTTTGAAATTCCGGAAAAGACCGTTGCCAAGGAACTGGACGAAGCATACAAAGAGTTGAAAAAAACCGCAGATATCAAAGGGTTCAGAAAGGGTAAAATCCCCAGAAAGGTTCTGGAAAACCGTTTTTCAAAAGATGTACATTCAAATATTGCATCCCGCCTGATTCAGGATTCCTTTCTTGAGGCTATTCAGGAGCACAAGCTTGAGGTGGTCGGCAGCCCCCAGATGGATCCGCCGGATCTCGAGCCCAAGGCCGATTATACATTTGAGATGACCGTTGAGGTGAAACCGGTGATCGACGATGTCGAGTATGAAGGGCTCAGCCTGGAAAAGAACATGTATAAGGTGTCAGATGCCGAAGTCGACAGCCAGATATACATGATCCGGAAAACCCTGGCCAAAAAGAAAACCGTTGAAGAGGAACGCCCGATCAAGGATTCCGATTACGTGATGATCGATTATGAAGGGTTCCTCAATGGCGAGGCGTTTGACCAGACCCCGAAAATCGAGAACTATGTCATGGCCATCAAAAACACCACCATGCCCAAAGAGTTCTCAGAAAAACTGGTGGGCGTGATTCCGCCCCAGGATCTTGAAATTGAGGTGGTATACCCGGAGGATCATTTTGAAGAGAACCTGGCCGGTAAGACGGTCCTGTACAAACTGACCGTCAAGGAGATCCAGGAAGAGGTCCTGCCTGAGGCTGATGATGATCTGGTCAAGGATCTGGGACAGTTTGAAACCCTTGAAGATGTAAAGGTCAACATCCGTGAAAACCTGACCAAGGGAATCGAACAGCGGGTGCACCAGGAGATGTCTGAGCAAGTGTTTACCCATCTGCTGGAAAAATACGAGTTTGAAGTGCCCGATATCATGGTGGATGCAGAGCTGGATGGCATTATCATGGAAACCGAGCAGGCCTATGCCCAGAACAATATGACCCTTGAGTCCGTGGGCATGAGCCGGGACAAGCTCAAAGAAAACTACCGGGATGTGGCTGAAAAGCAGGCCCGCCGTCACCTGATCCTGGAAAAGATCATCCGCCAGGAAAGCATGGACCTGACCGAAGATGAGTTGGATGAAAGCTTTGAAAGGATGGCCCAGGGCATGAATGCCTCTGTGGATGCCGTGAAAAACTATTTCAAAATGGATCCCAAGCAGCTGGAATATTATAAACATACCGAGCTTGAAAAAAAGGCGGTACGTCTTATCATAGAAAAAGGACAGGTAACGGAAGTGGAGCCGAAAGAGCCTGAATCAGAGCCTGAAGAAGCGGCACCGGCAACTGAATCCGAAGCCGAAGAAACCAAAGAATAAGACAAGCTACACGTTAAACCGCAAATTATAAGGAGTCAAACCGTGCCACTAATTCCAATGGTCGTCGAGCAAAGTAACAGGGGTGAGCGCGCATACGATATTTATTCCCGCCTACTGAAAGACCGGATTATCTTCCTGGGTTCGGCAGTGAATGATGAAATTTCAAACCTGATCGTTGCCCAGCTGCTGTTTCTGGAATCAGAAGACCCGGACAAGGATATCAGTTTTTATATCAATTCCCCGGGTGGTGTGGTAACCGCCGGCATGGCCATCTATGACACCATGAAGTATATTAAACCGGATGTGGTCACCATGTGTGTGGGCCAGGCAGCCAGCATGGGTGCCCTGCTGCTCACGGCCGGGGCCAAAGGGAAGCGTTACGCGTTGCCCAACTCCAGGATCATGATCCACCAGCCTTCGGGCGGTGCCCAGGGCCAGGTGACCGATATCACGATCCAGGCCAATGAGATCCTGCGCATGAAAGAAAAGCTCAACCAGATCCTGGTGGAACATACCGGGCAGGATATCGAGAAAATATCCCAGGACACAGAAAGGGATTATTTCATGACTGCCATGGAAGCCAAGGAATACGGCATTATTGACCGTGTGTTTGCGGACCGAAAAGAGCTTGAAGAAACCGTCAGTTCAGAGGAATCCTAAGTATGGCCGACAAAGACGACAACAATGATCAGTTTTTCTGCTCTTTCTGCGGCAAAAACCAGAAGGAAGTCAAAAAGCTCATCGCCGGCCCCAGCGTTTACATCTGCAATGAGTGCGTAAAGCTGTGCGGCGACATTATTGATGATGAGGAAAAGGAGAGCCAGCCGGGTCTTGAGGGGAAAAAGGAATTTTTGACCCCCAAGCAGATCAAGGAGATTCTCGATTCCTATGTCATCGAGCAGGACAAAGCCAAAAAAGTGCTGTCCGTGGCCGTGTATAACCACTATAAACGGCTCACCTCCACCCTGAGCAAGTCGGATGAGGATATCGAGATCCAGAAGAGCAACATCCTGATCATCGGACCCACCGGGTGTGGTAAAACCCTTCTGGCACAGACCCTGGCCCGGTTCCTGGATGTGCCGTTCGCCCTGGCGGACGCGACTGCCCTGACCGAGGCCGGCTATGTGGGTGAGGATGTGGAAAATATCGTGCTCTCCCTGGTCCAGAATGCAGACTATGATATTGAAAAAGCCCAGAAGGGCATTATCTATATTGATGAGATCGACAAGATCTCACAGCGGGGGGACAACCCCTCCATCACCCGGGACGTATCCGGTGAGGGTGTCCAGCAGGCACTGCTCAAGATCATCGAGGGAACCATTGCCAGCATTCCGCCCAAAGGGGGAAGAAAGCATCCCCAGCAGGATTATGTCAAGATTGATACCTCCAATATTCTGTTCATCTGCGGCGGTACGTTCAACGGCCTTGAAAAGATCATTGAGCGCCGGGTCAGCAAGAAGACCATGGGATTCGGTGCCGAGCTGGTCAGCAGCAAGGACAAGAAGATCGGGGAACTTCTGGATCAGTTTAAACCGGAAGATCTGATCAAATTCGGTCTGATCCCGGAATTCCTGGGCCGCCTGCCGGTGATCACCACCATTGGTGAACTCAATGAGGACTCCCTGGTCAAGATCCTGACCGAGCCCAAGAACGCCCTGGTCAAACAGTACCAGGAGCTGTTCCGCATCGAGGGGATCGATCTCCAGTTCACGGATGAAGCCCTCCAGGCCATGGCCAAGGAAGCGGTAGCCAGAAAATCCGGCGCCCGCGGGCTTCGAGCGATCATGGAGGAGACCATGCTGGATATCATGTATGAACTGCCGTCCAAAAAGGATGTCAGGGAATGCGTGGTCGGCGAAGAGGTGGTACTCAAGAAGGAAGACCCGATCCTGCTGTATGAACAGCCCAAAAAGCAGGCGTGATAAGCCCAAGGTTTTTGTAGATGATCAAAATCTCAAAATTCTTTAATTCCGATGACGATCAGGAATCGCAAAGGGTATTGCCTTTAGTGCCGCTGCGGGACATGGTGCTGTTTCCCCATGTGACTGCCCCGGTGTTTGTGGGCCGTGAAAAATCGATCAAAGCGCTGTCCAAGGCCATGGCCACGGACAAACATATCTTTCTGGCCACCCAGCGAGACCCGGATGTGACCAAGCCCAAGGTGACCGATATTCACCAGATCGGTACCGAGGCCAAGATCACCCAGCTGCTCAAGCTGCCGGACGGTACCGTCAAGGTGCTGATCCAGGGGCTGGGCAGGGGAAAGATCTTCAAGATTTTTGAGGAAGAGGGCTACATGGCTGCCGGGTTTACCGGGGTCAGGGAAGAACCGTTGCCTGAAAATGAACGGGATGCGGCCATCCGGACCATCACGGAATCGGTGGAGGCCTATTCCAAGTTGTCCGGCGCTTTGCCCAAGGATTTTTTCAAAACCCTGCAGACCCTGCACAGTGAACCCTCCCATTTTGTTGATCTGATCGCCGCCCAGATGCCGTTCAAGCTGCCGGACAAACAGCAGCTTTTGGAATGTGCTGCCATTGAAGAGCGATTCTTCATGCTGCTCCAGTTGATCCAGAAAGAGAGTGAAGTGTTTGCCATGAGCCAGAAGATCAAAGGCCGTGTCAAAGACCAGATGGACAAGATGCAGCGCAAGCACTATCTCAACGAGCAGATGCGTGCCATCAAAAAGGAGATGGGAGAAGAGGACGGCAGCCAGGAATATAAAGAACTCGAGGACCGGATCAAGAGAAAGCGGATGCCCAAGGAGGCTGCCGGCGTAGCCCGCCGTGAGTTTGAAAAGCTCAAGATGATGTCTCCCATGGCATCTGAAGCCACTGTGGTCCGCAACTATATTGAATGGATCATCTCCCTGCCGTGGTACCGGAAAACCCGGGCCAAAAAAGATATCGACAATGCCCAGGCGATCCTGGACCAGGACCATTACGGTCTTGAAAAACCCAAGGAGCGCATCCTGGAATATCTGGCCGTCCAGATCCTGGTGGAAAAGATCAAAGGCCCAATTCTGTGCCTGGTCGGCCCGCCCGGTGTGGGGAAAACCTCCCTTGCCCGATCTGTGGCCACTGCAACCGGAAGGGCATTTGCCCGGATATCCCTTGGCGGGGTCCGGGATGAGGCCGAGATCCGGGGGCATCGCAGGACCTATGTCGGGGCACTGCCCGGTAAAATCATCCAGACGCTTAAAAAGGTCGGGTATTCCAACCCGGTATTCTGCCTGGATGAGGTGGATAAAATGAGTGCGGATTTCAGGGGTGATCCCTCATCCGCCCTGCTCGAAGTCCTGGATCCGGAGCAGAATAAAACCTTTGCCGATCACTACCTGGAGATCGACTATGATCTGTCCGAGGTGATGTTCATCACCACGGCCAACACCCTGCATGACATTCCTGCACCCCTCCAGGACCGGATGGAGATCATCCGGATTCCGGGGTACACCGAATATGAAAAGCAGCGGATTGCCAAAGGGTTCCTGATTCCCAAGCAGTTGATGGAAAACGGGCTGACCGAGGCGGATGCCGTATTTTCAACCAATGCGGTCCTGGCCATTATCCGGCAGTACACCCGGGAAGCCGGGGTGAGGAGTCTGGAGCGCGAGATCTCATCTGTGTTGCGCAAGATTGCGCGCACTATTGTGCAGAAGGATGAAAGAAAGACCTATAAAATATCTGCTTCTTCCATTCTCAAGTACCTGGGGCAGCCCAGGTTCCGGCATTCAGCCATTGAAAAGGAAGACAAGGTCGGGATTGTCACCGGACTTGCCTGGACCCAGGCCGGCGGTGAACTCCTGACCATCGAGGCGGTATCCATGCCCGGCAAAGGCAAGGTGTCGGTCACCGGGAAGCTCGGTGATGTGATGAAGGAATCTGCCCAGGCCGCCGTGTCCTATGTTCGATCCAGGAGTGAGGACCTCGGGATCGAACACGAGTTCTACCAGGAAAAGGATATCCACATCCATGTGCCTGAGGGGGCCATTCCCAAGGATGGACCGTCCGCAGGCATTGCCATGTGTACGGCCGTGGTCTCCATACTGACCGGTAAACCCGTGAGGCGGGCCGTGGCCATGACCGGCGAGATTACCCTCAGGGGCCGTGTTCTTCCGGTGGGAGGGTTAAAGGAAAAGCTCCTGGCCGCCCATGCCAATGAGATCAAGAAGGTGGTGATCTCCACGGAAAACGAGAAGGATATCAAGGAGATTCCCCAGTCGATCCTGAAACAGCTGGATATTGTCTATGCCCGTGAAATGAGTGAGGTGCTGGACGAGGTACTGCACTGATGCCCTTTACGGCACCAGTGCAGGAAAGATGCGTTATTTGACCGAGACCACCGGGATCTCAGCATTGAGAATGACAAACTGTGCTGCAGATCCAAACAGGAGCTTGCCCACCTTTGATCTGCTCTTGACTCCGATAATGATCTCTTCCGCTTTAATTTCCTTTGCAAACTGAAGGATATCCTCACCCGGTTCCATTCCCCGGATCAGCAGGTGGGTCTCTACTTTAATGCCCTGGTCCTCGCAGTATGCCTTGGCACTTTCCAGGTTGCTCTCAGCCGTAGCAATGGTTTCTCCCTTGGCCTGATCACCGCCGATCATGGAGGTGACAATCTGCACGTCCCCGTCAAACGCCTTGGCGTGTTTGACTGCAATATCCAGAAGATCCTTACCCACATTCGTGCCTTTATAGCCCACCAGAATTTTCATTTCCAACTCCCATGTAATAAGGTTAAAACGGTTTCTTTTACATATGTGATTTGGTCCTGATTATCAAGAGCAAAAAATCTCAAGCAACCCGTATATTTTGCTTGACAGCATTTTTTAATGCTGGTATAACGTCTCTTGTTTTTCGGGCGATTAACTCAGTTGGGAGAGTGCAACCCTTACAAGGTTGAAGTCGCAGGTTCAAGCCCTGCATCGCCCACCAACACCACATGCGGACAACGGGGGTGTAGTTCAGTTTGGTTAGAACGCTTGCCTGTCACGCAAGAGGCCGCGAGTTCGAGTCTCGTCACTCCCGCCACTATAGAGAAGGGCTTTCAAGGACAACTTGAAAGCCCTTTTTGCTTTGGTGGCGGTCCAGATGCTGAAATATGATTTATAAGCCGGGCATGAGGAGGGCATTCTTCCTGATAGAGCCGAATTTCCTATAGTAGGGAAATCATAACCCGGTTAATTTCATGACCTGATCAATATCTTCGAAATTTTCTATCCGTTTTTCATTGTGGAGCTTATTGCCGATCAGGATGAACATGTACCCCAGTTCTTTTGATGCTTTTTTGTCCCAGACCGCGTCTCCAAAATAGGTTTTAGAAAGGATGGCAGAAGTTGTGTGTTTTCTCTCGGCACATCTCATAATCCCAACACGGCTGTGGTGATCTGAGCTTGAAGCAAATTGGATATTCTTATAATCAATACCGGCAGAATCAAGTTTTAGTTTAGCGGTTTCTTCCCATCCGCCGGTGGCAATTGACAGCAATATATCCTTTCTGCCGGAGAGATAGCTCAAAAAGCTGCGGGCCCCGGGGATTTCGTTTGCCGGGGACTTGGATAAATGCTGCTTAATATTGTTAATGAACGCGTTTTTGATTTTTTCGGCAATTTCATCCTTTCTCTGGCTGTATCCCCAGGTGTGGATGATTTCATCGATAATCCCGGTGTCGGTTGCATGCTTGTACTTTGACCAATCCGTTTCAATGGGTTTGTCTATGACACGGTTGATCGCCTGGGTGAAGCACTCATCTTCAAACCCTGATGAATTGACCAGGGTGTCATCGATATCAAACATAAACAGGTGCATGGCAATTCCTCATAAGGTGTATAGCTTCATCGCTCACCCCCGAGCCGGAAGTGGTAGCGGATAATCAATCCGGTTAGGGACTATAAGAATATCAGGCTGAATTGTAAATTCTTTTCGAGATTCGCATTCTTTTTGGCGCGTGGGATGGTGAAACCCTTCAATCGTAATAAAATATTGAATGTGATTGAATTCCTCTCAGATATGGCGCATGATGAGTCGTATTGTAACGGGCATCGCAAACACTGGAGCTAAAAATGAAACCCATAGAATTTGAGAATCAGGTGGCCATCATCACCGGGGCCGGCGAGGGTATCGGCAGGACATATGCCCTGGATCTGGCACAACGGGGAGCAAAGGTGGTGGTCAATGACATTGGCGAGCACCCGGAAAAGGGGAAAACAGCCGACCGGGTGGTGGCGGAGATCAGGAGCAACGGCGGTGATGCAGTTGCATCATACGACTCGGTGGCCACCATGGCCGGCGGCAGGCAGATTGTGCAGACCGCACTGGATCATTTTGGTTCCGTGGACATCCTGATCTGCAATGCAGGGATTTTACGGGACCGGACGTTTTTAAAGATGTCTGAGCAGGAATGGGATGAGGTGATCTCGGTTCACCTCAAAGGTACGTTTTGTGTGACACAGCCCGCAGTCAAGGTCATGAAGGCGGCCGGATACGGCAGGGTTGTGTTTACGGCATCCTCATCCGGGATGTATGGCAATTTCGGTCAATCCAATTACGGGGCTGCCAAGATGGGCATCATTGGTATGATGAATACCCTGAAGCTGGAGGTGGATAAATATAACATCAGGGTGAATACCGTGGCACCGAGTGCAGATACCGGCATGACAAAGGGTGTCATTTCCGATGAGGTGGCCAAAAGAATCCGGCCCGAATTCAACACCCCGCTGGTTACCTTTCTGTGCTCCCGGGAAAATGAAGAGACCGGGCTGATCTTTACCATGAGCGCAGGGTGGTTTGCACGGTCGGCCATGGTATCGGGCAAAGGGGTTTGCATCGGGGATACCCAGCGTTCCATTGCTGCAGAAGAGGTCCGGGAGCGCTTTGATGAAATTACAAGCATCGAGGGGGCCCAAGCGTACGATCATTGCGGACTCATCTATGCGCTCGGCCGTCCGTTGACAGGACGATGACAGTTGACAAGATCGATTCCAGGAATAATCTTAGGCAGAAACAGGAGGTGAAGAGATGAAAAAAAATACGATTCATATATTGGTTCTGGTGATCTGCTGCCTGTTCGGCGCAGTCACCATCACAGGCGCTGCAGATAAGGACATGGGTGGATGGGGCGTTGGTGATAAATACAACAGTTTATACAATGCCGTCGATGTGGAGGATATGAAGGTCAAGGTCCTGGATGTGATCGAGGTGACGCCCCTGCCGGGAATGTCACCGGGAGTGGGCCTGGTGATCGAAGATGAGGAAGGGGATGAGATGGTGGTTCATGTGTGTCCGGCCTGGTATAAACGGCCTGAAAAGGTGGGCGTCAGAAAAGGCGACAAGATCAAGCTGCGCGGTGTTTATGCGGAAATCAACGGCGAGGATGTGATCATGGCGGCCAAGATTAAAGGCAAGAGCAAGACGCTCAAGGTGAGGCTCACGTCAGACGGGACCCCTTTCTGGACCATGTCCCCGGCCCAGCTTCAAAAAGAGTTGTCCAGCCAATAGAAGCAAACCGTAAAAGCCCCGTGCTTTTGATACCTGAAAAGCCCGGGGCTTTTTGATTCATTTGACTAAGCGCTGTACTGTGCCCGTATATCTTTTTTGCTGATTTTACCCACACTTGTCTTGGGGATTTCCCCGTTCAGAATGATCTTTGAGGGGATCCCGTATTTGGGGATCACACCCTTTTCAACAAAGGTCATGCAAAAGTCCTGGATATCGGTATCAGAGAGTTGATCCTTGAAGCCGTCATTCAGGGTGATGATGGCAAGCGGGCGTTCCCCCCATTTTTCATCATTGATTCCCACGACCGCGACTTCATTGACCGCCTCATGCTGGCTGATAATGTCCTCCAGTTCAAGGGATGATATCCATTCTCCGCCTGTCTTGATGACATCTTTGAGTCGGTCCGTGATCCTGAGATACCCTTCAGAGTCAATGACACCGATGTCCCCGGTGTGGAGCCATCCGTCTTTCCACAGCTCCTCGCTTTTGTCTTCATCCTTGATGTAGCCCTGGGTCAGCCATGGGGAGCGGACTACGACTTCACCGGCGCTCTGGCCGTCATGGGGCACAGGGTTGCCGTCAAGATCCACGATTTCAAGCTGGACATTGGGGACGGGCAGACCGGTCCTGCAGCGGATGCTGACCTGCTCATCCGGATCACTTTCCATGAGGTGGGGTTTGATATTGGCCAGGGTCAGCAGCGGGCAGGTTTCTGACATGCCATACCCGGTAAAGACATTGATGCCGTGATCAAGGGCCTGTTTGCACAGTCCCTTTGACAGGGCCGAGCCGCCGATGATCACCTTCCATCCGGAAAGATCGATATTTTTAATGCCAGGACTTGAGACCAGCATGTTGAGGATGGTGGGCACACAATGGGAGTAGGTGACCTTCTGACCCACGATCAGTTTGAGCAGCATTTCCGGCTCGTACCGGCCGGGATAGATCTGCTTTGCCCCGAGCATGGTCATGAGATAGGGCATGCCCCAGGCATGGACATGGAACATGGGGGTCATGGGCATATACACATCTGACGAATTGATATTGGCCTGGGACTCATATGCGCAGAGCCCGGACATGGCCCCGTAGGTGTGGAGCACGATCTGGCGGTGGCTGAAAAACACCCCTTTAGGCAAGCCCGTGGTCCCGGTGGTGTAGAATGTCGTGGCCATGGTGTTTTCATCGAAATCGGGGAAATCATAGCCTTCAGAAGCAGCCTTTACCAGGGATTCATATTCACCGGCAAATTCAATGGAAGATTCCGGCGGCACATCCTTTTCAGAGATAAGGACCACATGTTTGACCGTCTCAAACTTGTCCTTGACCGATTCCAGCAGCGGGAGAAAATCCTCATTCACCAGGATGATGTCATCTTCTGCATGGTTGATGGTGTAAATCAGCTGTTCAGGTGTCAACCGGATATTGACGGTGTGGAGTACGGCACCCATCATGGGTACGGCAAAAAAGCATTCCAGGTACCGATGGCTGTCCCAGTCCAAGACCGCCACGGTGTCTCCGGGTTTTACACCCAGTTTTTTGAGCATGTTGGCCAATTTCTCCACCCGTTTGCCAAAGGTGGTGTAATCATATTCCAGCTGCTCCCGGTAAATGATTTTCTGATCCGGGGAATAGATCATGGGGGTGGTGAGGATGTTTTTGATCAGCAAAGGATAATTATATGCCGATGCCGTGGGTTGGATTGTTCTGGTTGTCATCATGCCTCCAAAATTTGTAATGTTCTTACCTGGATCCGGATATCCTGGTGATTCAATTCAAGGGTATCCGGATCACATGTTATTTTAAGACTGGGGCTGCGCTGAGATTCCCGGGATTCTCTGCACCAGGAGCAGCAGGTAAAGCCCCACGCCGACGCCAAGCCCCCAGGCCGGCCCGAACTTGGCAATGACCATGCCCACAAAGAAGGCATACCCCTGGGCGGCCGGTGTTTTGACCATGGAAATCGCGATATAGGCACAGGCAAACCCGGTCAGGATGAGGGTGATAGACAGTGCCACCGCCAGAAGGGGTTTCATAAAGGTGACCACAGGGACAAGAAAGATCAGGATAAAGGCGGGCCAGTACCAGTTAAATGTGCCGGAAAAGATGGAGTCCAGGTTCTGCCTGCCGGATTTGTACCGCTCGGTTAAAAAAACATGAACCCCGGTCCAGATAGGGCCGTGAAGCGGGATAAACGGGCCTGCCGTGAGCAGATGCCCCATGTTGCGGATAAACAGGATGATATGGCTCTTGGTATTATCCCGTTCAATGGTTTCATCTGACCGCTCTTTGCCGGCCTGTTCCAGCAATGTATTGGCCAGAACCAGATCGCCGAAAACAAAGATGTAGATCATCAATGCCAGGGGAAACGCCTGGGCATACAGGGCCATGTCCGGCCAGCCGATGGTGAAGGGTGACACCGCTTTAACATAGGCCGCGATCTGGGGGATGTGGAATCCCATTTTGATATCAAAGGCGAGCTCGCCGGTCAACGGGCCGACAACCGCGGCAACCAGGAATCCTACCAGGAGGGCCATGGATCCGACAAGGTTCAGGGCCCGGTTGTTCTGTTTGGCCTTTGTAAACCAGATGGAGAACATCAGTAAAAAGACAACACCCCATACAATCGGCAAGGTAATGGGCATCTTGGCCATGCGGCCGAATTCCGCATTAAATGCCGCAATGGATCCGCCGAATATAATGGCTGCCCGAAGCTCCACCGGAACCCATTGAAAGAAACGGCTGCCAAGTCCGGTGATGGCAAAAAACAGGAAGATCAGGGACAGGCAGACCGTCACCGCCATCATGGCCTGGATGGCAGGCACACCAGCTTCAAATTTCCCCAAGAATGCCATGACCAGCGGAAGTGCCGGGGTAATCCACCCCGGTGCATAGGGTTCACCGCACACCACCGTTGGAACGACCCACAGCCAGAACAGCTGGATCAGGACAACCGCCCAGGCCACCTCAAACGGCACCTGGAAAAATTTCATGGTCAATGCGGCCACCACACCCCCGGTGGCTGTGGTCAACAGGCCGCCCTGGATGATTTCCGGCAGGGAAAAATCTACATGGACCCCTGGAATCCGGCTCGTGAATTTGCCCCACTTCAGCCCGGGCTGGGGAGCGCCGTTGTCTCTGTGAATCGCCATTTTTTTCTCCTTTTTGCTTGATGTGTTAACGTGCGGAATCAAACATGTAACTTTTTCATATGTGATAAACCAGGGCGGGTAAATCAGTGAATCCAGCAAGTTGTTGTGTGGGATATCCTTAAATCGCTGTAGGTGAATTACCTACAACATTGCCGGGAAATGGAAATGCCCAGGGAAAAGGGCGAAATGAACGCAACTTGAAAAAGTGATGAAAAGATTATACTTCTTTAACAGTTAAAAGGTTGCAGAAAATACTCGTTTGTTTTCATTGGAGATTATACATGGATCCTTTCTGGATTTTAGGCGCGTTTGTTTTTGGTGTTGCAGCCAGCAGAGTCAGCCTGCCGCCATTGGTCGGATATCTGCTCGCGGGATTTGTCCTGAACGGGTTGAATATTGAAGGCGGAGAAATACTCAACAACATTGCAGATGCCGGTGTGACACTGCTTCTTTTCACCATTGGTCTGAAATTGAAATTAAAAACCCTGATCAAACCGGAAGTTTGGGCCGGTGCCACGATTCACATGGGGGTTACCATGGTTTTTTTCAGTGTGTTTTTGTGGACACTGGGCATTTCCGGTATCGGGATTTATTTTTTAGCCGATTTGAACTGGCCGGTGGCTGCACTGATCGCCTTTGCCTTGAGTTTCTCAAGCACTGTTTTTGCCATCAAAGTGATCGAGGGGAAGCGGGAAACCGCATCCCGCCATGCAGTCACTGCCATCGGTATCCTGATCATGCAGGATATCATTGCGGTCATTTTCCTGGCCGCGTCCAAAGGCGCCATTCCATCCATCTGGTCGCTGCCCTTGATTGCCGGTATGCTGACCATCCGGCCTGTTTTAGCTAAATTCATGGCCCGCTGCGGCCATGGGGAACTGTTGATGCTGTTTGGCATTGTTATGACGGTTACCGGTTACAGCAGTTTTGAACTTGTCGGATTGAAAGGAGATTTGGGAGCACTGGTTTTTGGAATGCTCCTGGCTCCGCATGCCAAAGCATCTGAACTGTCAGACATGCTGCTGGGGTTTAAAGACCTGTTCCTGATCGGTTTCTTTTTAAATATCGGTATTTCAGGCAGCCTGACGCCGGAAATCGCTGTTACGGCCTTTTTTCTGTCTTTGGCCGTGCCGTTTAAAACCGGGCTGTTTTTTTTCATTCTCACAAGATTCAGGCTGCGTGCCAGAACGTCACTGCTGGCGTCATTCAACTTGTCAAACTATAGTGAGTTCGGCCTGATCGTCTGCTCCCTGGGGGTGTCAAAGGGCTGGGTCGGTAATGAATGGCTCGTGGTCATCGCCATATCCCTTTCCCTGACATTTATCATGGCCGCACCAGTCAATTACGCAGCCCATAATATATATGCATTTCTATCCGGCAGAATAAAACGCTTTGAGACTAGGGACCGCCTGCCGGATGACAAACCGATTGAGACCGGTGATGCCAGGATCGCGGTTATCGGAATGGGAGGTGTGGGTAAAAGTGCGTACGATGAAATGAAACGGCGCCATGGTGACATCGTTATCGGTATTGATTTCAATATTGAAAAGGTCAGCGCGAACTGCAGGCTCGGTCGAACCGTTTTATACGGAGATGCCGGGGATAGTGATTTCTGGGAGCGGATCGAACCGACAACCAGTCGGATCGAGCTGGTGATGCTGGCAGTGCCGGATCCCAAGACCAGCATTTTTGCCATCCAGCAGATGAAGAAAAAGGGATACAACGGGCAAATCACCGCGTCGGTCCGATATATGGACGAGATTCCTCTTTTAGAGAAGGAAGGTATCAATGCGGTTTACAGCCTGTACGAGGAGGCGGGTGTGGGATTTGCCGACCATGTATGCGACCATATGGATTATTGTGAAATCAAGGAGAAGGATGCCTAAAGAAACGACGGCTTTGCCCCATCGCTGATCCGGTTTCCTTCAAGATAGTGCGATCAATCTTTCCCGCTGCGGGACCGGCGCCACATCCGGTACCTGGATTTCATCAAAATTTTTCCAAGCATATGGGCGGCTGCCGGGGTGGTCATGATGATGAACAGCATGATACCGATCACCCGGGAGGTTACGGCTGCATTATTGAAGAAAAGGCTGACTGCCAGCAAGGTCAAACCGATACCCACTGTTCCCGCTTTGGTAACGGCATGTATCCGCATGTAGATATCCGGCATTCTGAGAATCCCCATGGCGGCCACCAGGGTAAAAAACGTACCGCTGACCAGGCAGATGGCGATCAGGATTTCCATGATTCATCTTCCTTTTGATTATGTGTCTGGGCCAGCCGGGTTTTCATGAACTTTACAAAGGCCACAGTGCCGAGAAATGCCACCAGGGCCAGGGTAATGGCAATATCGAGGAAAGCGGTCTGCCCGCTGCTGATGGTATACGTGGCAATAAAACTGATGGTGACAAATCCGATCAGGTCAAGGGCAAGAACCCGGTCAGCATGTGTCGGTCCCAGGACCATCCGGACAATTGCAGACAGAAAACTGATCAGCAGTCCGATATAGGCGATGTTTACCGCCAAAGACAGAAAATCATCCACGAGTCACCTCCAGAAGTTTTTTTTCCAATC
Organism: Desulfobacteraceae bacterium; assembly: GCA_004796375.1. Taxonomy (GTDB): domain Bacteria; phylum Desulfobacterota; class Desulfobacteria; order Desulfobacterales; family Desulfobacteraceae; genus MADRE2. The sequence continues at coordinate 8,694 of QZLA01000306.1, read as the reverse complement.
CGTTTTTAATATCTGCAATGACCACTTGGTGATCTTTTGCAAACATGGCGTGAACGATCAGGTGCGTTTTGTCATCGCTGATATCCAGGCTCAGGGTCCCTGGGGTTAAAGACACCATATTGGCCAGCAGAGTGATCTCGATATCCGATGTTGCGTCCAGGGGGACATGAACGATATCCGGGTCGCTTCGATGTCTCGGGGTCAGCACATCCCATGTGACCCGCCAGACCGATATCATCATTTCATAGTGGAAATAAACCACCAGAACAGTGGCGGCCTTAAGGCGCCTGAAATAGGATTTGTCCATGCCAAAGGGTCGCGTCAGCCAGAGGCAGCAAAGCCCCAGCACGAACCCCACAAAAAAGTCGATGATGCTGTAGGCATTGTTGACCAGGACCCAGGCACCGGCGAACAATAAATTAAGGACAAGATAGGTCATGGTGCCCCTCCAAGTACGGTTTTAACGTAGAGCGCCGGATCCAGAAGCTGCATGGCCGCCCGGTCGGCATAACGAAAAACCGGTTCTGCCCAAAGCCCGATGAAGATTGTCATCAAGGCAAATGTTCCAATGGGGACAAGGTATAAAACCATTTCTTTCATCGGTGCAGGCATTACTGCCGCTCCGTTTTCAGGTGGACGCTCCCAGAATGCCTGGTTCCATATCTTCAGCATGGAATAAAGGGTCAGAACGCCAACAATCAGTGCGGTTGCAGCCAGGACATGGTGACCGGTTTCCAAGCCCGCCCGGATAACGGCAAATTTACTCCAGAAGCCGGACAGCGGGGGGAAACCGGCCAGGGAGAATGCCGGTATCATAAACAGCACGGCCAGGAGCGGAAAATGTTTATAAACTCCACCCATCTGTGACAGGTGGTCACTGCCGAATTTCCGGTTGAGAACACCGCCGATCAAAAAGAGGTTTGCCTTTACGATGATATGGTGGATCAGGTAAAGAATTGAACCGGCCAGTGCCAGTGGGGTATATAGGGCAATGCCGATAATGATATACCCGACCTGGCTGATGATATGAAAAGAGAGGATTCGTTTCACCGTGAAACGGCTGGCCGCTCCTAAGACACCGGTCAGCATGGTCAAACCGGACATTACAATTAAAATGTGTTGCCAGATGGATCCTTCAAAAGGAAGCACCAGGGTGAACACACGGATCATCGCATAAATACCGACCTTGGTCAGCAATGCCGCAAACAGGGCGGCAATGCTGCTTGGTAGGGTGTGATAGGACGCCGGAAGCCATGCAAAAACTGGAAACAGGCCGGATTTTACCGAAAAGGAAAACAAAAACAGACCGGACAAAAAGAAAATCAGCCCGGGAGAGAGGTAAGCGGTTTTTAAATGGAGCCCGGCCAGGTTGAGCATGCCGGTGGCTCCGTAAAGTAAGCCAATTGCCAGAAGAAATGCCAGGGTTGAGATCAGGTTTAAAAAAACATACTTGATGCTGCCGTGTATCCGGGTTGCGTCCGCATCCAGCGCAATCAGGCCGAAAGATGCAATCAGCATGACTTCAAACCAGACATAGAGGTTGAACAGGTCACCGGTGAGAAAGGCGCCGTTTACACCGGTCAGCAAAAACTGTATGAGCAGATGAGAGCGGGAATACGATAGGCTTGAGTGGAGCTCGGCTGCGGAATAAATCACGATGCCCAGCGCGATCACCCACGTTACCGACACCATGGCAGCAGAGAGCAGATCCGCGACAAATACGATTCCAAACGGTGCCGGCCAATTGCCCAGGGAAGCCGCCTGGGGGCCGTAAGAATAAACCCTGTGCATCAACCCGATACTCGCGACCATACCGAAAGTTGCAACCATCCAGGATATGCCAGTGACAGCCATGGTGTTCTTTCTGAACAGATAGAGAAAGAAAGCACCGGACAATGGAAAAATAATAGGGAATAACAGGAGCCAGTTCATCTCTATTCTTCCTTTTCCGACAGATTCATATCATCCGCGTCTGCCGACTTAAGATCCCGAGCAGCCCGGTATGCCAGTGACAGGCAGAAGATCAGCACGCCAAAACCGATGACAATAGCGGTCAGGATCAGTGCCTGGGACAGCGGATTGGCATATGGCCCTAAAGGTGTCAGGGAACCGGATGGAACAATAGGAAGGCCCGCTTTTGACAGGCGCCCGGCAGTCAGAATCGCCATGTTGACCCCATTGCTCAACAGGATGAAACCGAACAGGATGCGAAGCACGTGCCGATCGAGCATCAGATATATACCGGCAGCCACAAGTATGCCTGTGATCAGGCTCAATAACAGTTCCATCACAATAACTCCTCGGCCATATCCAGCAGAATTGAGAGCACGGCGCCGGTCACCGCCAGATAGACGCCGATGTCAAAGAGCAACGGGGTCCCCATGGGCACGACGGCTTTCCACCAGATCCCGGTCAGGTAATCACTGCCCGAAAATGCAGCCAACAGTCCGGAGCCCGTTGATATCCCCACACCGGTCAAGGCGATCATCCCGGGTGAGAAATGGATACGTTGTCTGACATATCCGGGGGATTCAGAAAAGGTCAGCAGGGCAAAGGCGATCACTGCGATCAGGGCGCCGATGAAACCGCCGCCCGGTTCATTATGTCCTCTGAAGAGCAGATAGAGTGAAAACAGGAGCATGATTCCAATAACAAGGTGGGCAGTGGTTTTAAAAATAACGGATTTCATTCACGCCCCCTTTTCCGGTGCAGCAGGATGGCAGACGCACCCAATGCAGCCATCACAACGACAGTGATTTCTCCCAGGGTATCAAGTGCCCTGAAATCCACCAGGATGACATTGACGATATTGCGGCCATGGGCCTTGATGACACTGCTGGCTGCAAAGTAATCGGTCAATCGGGTGTCCAACTCTGTTGCGGAGATGCTGTAAAGGGTCCAGAACACGCCGGCGCCGATGGTGAGCGAAATACCTGCATTCAGCACCCGTCTGCCTACCGGATGCGGCAAAACATCTGACAATTTAGGCAGGCGGCGGACGATCATCACCAGGAAAATGACGGTCAGGGTTTCGACAAGAAGCTGGGTTTTTGCCACATCCGGCGCATTATAGAACATTAAAAACAGGGTGGTTATAAATCCGGCAGCGCCCAAGGATACAATGGCGAGCAGCCTGGATCTGGATACAAGGACAATGATGACGGCGGCCGTAAGTCCCGCGCCCAGCATAGCTTCATAAAAACGGATATCCTGCCAGTCAAGAGTGTCGGGTAAAGGCAGGGCCGGGATACTAAACAGGGTCAACAATGTCATCATCAAAAACAGGACAAACATATAACCGGTCAACCGGCCATGCTGAAGCATATCCGTCTGTACTGATGCCAACCGGGTGATCCAATTCATCACCCGATCGTAACATTGACTGCCGCTTGGCAATAGGCGGATAGCGGCGCCTATTACTTCTTTGATGCGGGCGTGGACCACAAAGATCGCAATCCCCAGCAACAATGATATACCGCTCAGTGCCAGTGGCAGGTTCAAGCCTTGCCAGAGCTTGAGGCCTTCTATGTCAGGGGCTTGGCTGATCATCATACCGGCCGGCACAATCACTGCTGTATTGATCCAATTCAAGCCCAGGGTGGTTGCCATGACCCCAAGGATCCCTAAACACAATGGCGGCACCCACAGGAACACGCTTTTCTCAGCCGATGTCGCAGGAACAGTCCCCTCTGTGGGTTTGTAAATAAAGGGCCGGACCACCACCAAAAGTGCCAGGGCCGCCATCAGGGAATTGACAGAAACCAGGACTGCCGCGGGGATATAGGAGGCTTCAAGTGCGGCCTTGTACATATATTCCTTGCTTAAAAATCCGGGCAGGGGGGGGATGCCGGCTTTGGACAGTGCGGATAACCCCGAGGCGATAAAACTGAACTTCAGAACGCGGCCGAGTCCGGCAAGGCGGTTATAGTCCCGCGTGCCGGTAGCTTTATCCACAGTACCGATCACCATAAACAAGGATGCCTTGTAAAATGCATGGGCGATAATAAACATCAGTGCTGCAGATACGGCATATCGGGACCCAAAGGCCAGAAGGAAGATCAGCTTGCCAAGGGCGACATTGGTGCTGTAGGCAAGCATCAGCTTCAGATCTTTCTGATTCAGGGCCAGAAGACCTGCCCAGACGGCTGTGACACCGCCTGTTAGTGCCAGTGCCCAGAACCACAGATCACTGTGGCTGAACACCGGTGAAAGCCGGGCCAGCAGGTAGACCCCTGCCTTGACCATGGTGGCCGAATGCAGGTAGGCACTGACCGGAGCCGGTGCCGACATGGCACCGGGCAGCCAGAAATGAAACGGAACCTGGGCAGATTTAGTGAAGGCACCGATCAGTATCAGGAACAGTGCCGGTGCAAATCGTTTGTCCGATGCGAACGCAGCGTGATGGTTGATGATCCGATCCAGTTCATAAGATCCTGCCATCTGTCCCAGCAGGATCAGGCCGGCCAGCAGGGCCAGGCCGCCGGCACCGGTGACAAGGACGGCCTGAAGCGCATTCTTTCTGGATAGTTCCTGTTCGTGATCGAAACCGATCAGCAGATAAGAGGTCAGCGTGGTCAGTTCCCAGAAGATAAAAAGCAGGAGCAGATTTCCGGACAGGACCAGACCCAGCATGGCCAGCATGAAGAGGGTGAGATATGCATGAAACAAGCCGCTTGAAGGCTTGCCTTTCATGTAGTGGTAAGCATAAAGCTGTACAAAAATACCGATACCGCAGATCAGCCATGAAAAAAGCATGCTCAGTCCATCAAGCCGGATGGAGAATGAAACACCTAAAGACGGAACCCACGGCCAGAAATGGCTGCTCCCTGCAGGATCATAGAAGACTGAAAGCCCCAGTATAAGCAGCAGGTGAAAGGCAACAGACAAACCCATTGCCGTGGGTTGATAACAGGATGTGCGATCCGAGATGCTTTGGCCGCCTTTGTTCATGTCACCGCCTGGTTTGGTCTTAGATTCTAATCTATTCGGTCTGGTTCCTGTTTTCACTTTCGCGCGTTTTGTTTGTATCCCGGGGAAATATCCGGTCAAAGGTTGTGACGCTTTTCTGGGACGATTTCAGTACCAGGAAATAGCCGATGCTCATGGCAAATACCGCACCCGCAATTGCCCAGACATAGTCTGGACTGATTTGACTGAAATCCAGAATAATGACCTTCCGGGCGATGGCCATCAGTGCGGTGGCCATGACAATCTGGACATGGATGACATCCTCCCTCAGATAAATGCAGATGTTGATAAATATCTCGATGGCGATCAACACAGCCATAAATGCACCAAAGGTGGCCAGGATATCACTGATGGTCAGCAGAAATACCGGCGGTGTCATCAGCTTCTCATAAAGGACCCAGCAAACGTCAACAACACCCCAGATAATGACAGCGGTCATTATCAGTGCCAGTACTCTAACGGCAAATCTGATAACAGAGCGAAGTTTCAGAACCAGCGGTTCATCGTTATAATCATGATCATTCATTATTCTGTTCCCATGTCGAATCGTGTTTATTCGGAGATAATGGCCTCCAGGATGCTCAGTCCTTCCCCTTTTTCCTTGACTGCCAGAAGCGGTCTGTCGGTTTTCCTGATCAATCCTTCAGTGATGCTTCCCAGTAGAATGGCGGCAATATCTCCGCTCCGTCCCCGGGCTCCGACGACGATCAGGTCGGCATCCATACCCTCTGAAAACCTTTGAATACCCTCAACAGCGTTGCTGTTGTTTTTAAAAAACGGCTTGATATCGACCGATTTCATATCCGTTTTTGTTAACACGTCCTTCAGTTTGGATTTTGCATTCTCCAGCATGATATTGTCGAACTCTTCGTAGGACTTCCCTGTTTTATGGTATCCTGATGGAACCTGGTAGGTGTTGAGCGCATAGATATGATCCAACCCAGCGGCTTTGGCAAATGCACTGCCGACGTCCAGTGCATTTAACGAGTGCTCGCTGAAATCAACCGCCACCAGTATTTTTTCAAGCCGGGGATTGATCTGCCTGGGAACAATCATCACGGAGCAGAATGCCTTTCTTGCCAGTTTTTCCGAAAGGGAATAGCTGGCTGCCTGGTCGTCGGCCTGGTGCCCGGCAATCAACAGGTCAATATCCTGTTTTTTGCTGTATGAAATCAAGAGACCCGGCAATGCCCCCTCCAGGTACTGATAGATCAATCTGGATGAGGCATGGCCATTGAAGTGCTGATCAACCACCTGACGCATTCTTTCCTCTACAGCAGTCTCAAGTGGAGATGCCAGTTCCGGGTAGATCTTTTTGATTTCCTCGGGCACATCCAGTGTGTTGGATACATATACAAAATGGATTTCATCGGAATGAGCCATTTTCGATAGTATGCCTGCGTACTGAATCATATTTGCATCATTATCATCCAGATTGAGGCAAACCATAATTTTATTGAAACGATACATAAGGCCTCCTTTTTTAATTGTTTGTGGGATATGAATATCTAATTTTCTGATTCATTTTCAGATCGTCTGACCTGGGCTTCCAGCAATTCAAGGGATTGGCCCTCAATGATTTCCTTTTCAAGCAGTTTGGCCGCCCAATCGTCCAGCAGGTCCCGGTTTCTGGCAAGAATATCATAGGCGGTCTTGTATTGTCCGTCAATGATGGTTTTGATTTCCTCGTCCATCATTTTGGCCGTCTGCTCACTGAACGGCTCACCGGGTTCCCCTGGCGCGTTTAAAAAGGCCGCTTTTTGGGGTGGGGCATAATAGACCTGTCCCAATTTCTCACTCATCCCATATTCTGCAACCATGCTCCTGGCGATATCCGTGGCCCGGGACAGGTCATTGTGCGCACCGGTCGAAACGTCTCCGAAAACAATATCTTCAGCCGCACGGCCTCCCAGGAGGGTGGCTATACGGTTCAGCAGTTCCGTTTTTCTAAGAAGAAACCGGTCATCCGTAGGCAACTGTAATGTATAGCCCAATGCTGCAATGCCTCTTGGAATGATCGAGATTTTCTGAACCTGGTCCGTACCTGCCAGGGACATGGCCACAAACGCATGCCCCAGTTCATGGTAGGCAACGATCTCCTTCTCCTGGGGATTGATCAACCGCTGCTTTTTTTCAAGACCGGCTACAATGCGCTCCACCGCCTCTTCAAGGTCACTGAACCGGATGCCCTCCTTGCCGGCGCGGACCGCCAGAAGCGTTGCCTCGTTGACCACATTGGCCAGGTCTGCGCCCACCATTCCGGCTGTCATGGCCGCCACTTTGTCCGTATCGATCTCTTCAAGGGTTTTCACACGATTGATGTATATCTTCAGAATGTCTGCCCGGCCTTTCTTGTCCGGTCGATCCACCAGCACCTGACGGTCAAACCGACCCGGCCGGAGCAGGGCAGGGTCAAGGATCTCAGGGCGGTTGGTTGCCGCCATCAGAATAACGCCCTCATTGGCATCAAATCCATCCAGTTCTACCAGAAGCTGGTTAAGGGTCTGCTCTCTTTCATCATGACCACCGACGCCGGAAAATCCGCGTGCCTTTCCCAGGGCATCCAGTTCATCGATAAATATAATGCAGGGTGCTTTCTGCTTGGCCTGCTGGAAGAGATCTCTCACCCTTGCCGCCCCCATACCCACGAAAAGCTCAACAAACTCCGAACCGCTGAGGCTGAAGAACGGCACCCTGCTTTCGCCGGCAACCGCCTTCGCCAGCAAAGTTTTCCCTGTTCCCGGGGGCCCGACCAGGAGAATACCCCTTGGGATCTGTCCGCCGATCCGGGTGAACCGCTCGGGTTCCTTGAGAAAGTTGAGCACCTCCTCAAGTTCCTGTTTTGATTCATCAACCCCGGCCACATTATCAAATCTGACCTTTACATCTTCATCCATATAGACCTTTCCCTTGTTCTTTCCCAGGGACATAAATCCGGTCTGCTGCCGCTGCATGCGGGTGATGATAAAAAACCAGATTCCCAGGAACAACGCCATGGGAATCAGCCAGGACATGAGGTTGCCAAGGAAGTTGCTGTCGATTCTTCCTGTAAACTTGACATCATTTTCCTCAAGCAGATCGGATATATCGGTATCCACTCTTACCGTCCTGAACATGGTGGATCGATCCGAGGCGGTCTGACCTTCATTGAGCTTTCCCTCGATCATATTTCCGGTGACCGACACCTCAGCTACCTTCTTCTCTTTGACCAACTGGAGAAATTCACTGTAGGGAATAGATCGGGTAGCAAACATCGATACCAGCATGTTATGCAAAATCAATACACCCCATACCCCGATCAGAACATACCAGATTGAAAATTTATGCTGCTTCTTCATGTCAAGCCCTCCTGTAAGGGTTTCTTGGAATTCTTTCCCCAAAATGTAACGTGAAAGGCACGAATTTCAATTGCAGTTCAAAAGTTGTTTAATAGTAGGTGAAACCTATTATTATTGGTGAAGATGATTATCCTTAGGGGAGGGTCGAGTATTGAAACTACAGAGTTTGCTGGAATCATGATTTGTATTTTCCGGGAATAGGGTTATTGTTTTGGTAAGTCCGGTTCTTTAACGACCGGTGAATTCTATATCTGTAATTTCTTAGGAGGCGCTATGAATCGATTTAAAAAACTGATGGTGTCCCTGGATTTGAACGAAACCGATTCCACGTTAATTCAGTATGCAGGGTTTATTTCCAATATGGCCCATTCAAGTGAGATCTGTTTTG
>QZLA01000030.1 GCA_004796375.1 Desulfobacteraceae bacterium | reverse complement strand
GGATGCAGTCAACCGTGTAGAGCAGTCCGGCATTATTTTCCTGGACGAGATCGACAAGATTGCCGGCAAAGAAAAAAGCCATGGTCCTGAAGTGTCCAAGGAGGGGGTTCAGCGAGACCTTCTGCCCATTGTTGAAGGCAGCACCGTACCCACCAAATACGGACCGGTGAAAACCGATCATATCCTGTTTATTGCGTCCGGCGCCTTTCATATTTCCAAACCCTCTGATCTGATTCCTGAGCTGCAGGGTCGCTTTCCCATAAGGGTTGAGCTGGATACGCTGGGTAAGGAGGAGTTTACGCGGATATTGACCGAACCTAAGAACGCGTTGATTCTCCAGTATATTGCGTTATTAAGGACTGAAGGGATCCAGGTGGAGTTCACCGAAAGTGCGGTGCAGCGGATTGCCGGTATCGCGGTTGATGTGAATGCATCCACTGAAAATATCGGTGCAAGAAGGCTTCATACGCTGATGGAAAAGCTGCTCGAAGATATCCTGTTTAAAGCACCGGATATAGAGCCCCGTAAAATAGTGATTGAAGAGGAATTTGTGGACCAGCAGTTGAAAAACATTGCCCAGGACCAGGATCTTAGCAGGTATATATTATGACAGCCAATGTTGCAGACATACTGGTTGAAGCGCTGCCCTATATCCGCAGGTTTTCAACCAAAACCATCGTGATCAAGTATGGCGGTCATGCCATGATCGATGATGAGCTAAAAAAAGACTTTGCCAATGACATTACCCTGCTCAAGTATATCGGCATCAACCCGGTCGTGGTGCATGGCGGCGGTCCCCAGATCAATAAAGTGCTGGATGCCATGGGGATTACCTCGACCTTTATCAGGGGGATGCGGTATACGGACAATGAAACCATGGATGTGGTGGAGATGGTGCTTGGCGGTAAGGTCAACAAGGAGATCGTGGCACGGATCAACCGGCAGGGCGGCAAAGCAGTCGGGTTGACCGGAAAAGACGGCAGTCTGATAAGGGCCGATAAACTCACCATCTACCAGGAGACCGAGGAGAACAAAACGCCTGAAATTATTGATCCGGGCATGGTTGGTACGGTGTCCGCCGTGGATCCCTCTATTATCCACACCCTGACGGCACAAGGGTTTATTCCGGTGATTGCACCGGTGGGGATCGGTGAGAACGGGGAAACCTACAACATTAATGCCGACCTGGTGGCTTCCAAGATCGCATCAGCCCTGAATGCTGAAAGACTGATGCTGATCACGGACGTTGACGGTGTCCTGGATCCGGCAAATACCCTGATCTCTTCTATCACATCCGAACGCATTGACCGGATGATCAAATCAGGTGAAATTCAGGGCGGCATGATCCCCAAGGTCGAATGTGCGGTGGATGCCCTCACGTCCGGTGTCAAAAAATCCCATATCCTTAATGGGAAAACGTCACATGCCGTTCTTCTTGAGCTCTTTACCGATTCCGGTATCGGTACCCAGGTGTATATCCAGTGACCTCAATCCTAAAGGAATAGCCATGGACAGTTTTCAAAAATCGGATGATTATATCTTCCAAACCTATGCGCGCCAGCCGGTCTGCTTTGTAAAAGGAGAGGGGGTGACCCTGTGGGATGATCAGGGAAAGGCCTATCTGGATTTTCTGTCCGGTATTGCGGTCTGCAATCTCGGGCATTGCCACCCGGCCGTATCAAAAGTGATTTCACAGCAGGCCGACACCCTGGTCCATGTGTCTAATCTCTTTTACACGGACTGCCAGGCAGATCTGGCTTCAGAATTGATAAGCCGGAGTTTTGCTGACCGGGTGTTCTTCGGCAATTCCGGGGCAGAAGCCAATGAAGCCGCCATTAAACTGGCCAGACGCTATTTTCAATCCCGTGGAGATTCCCAACGATACCGGATCATCACCATGACCCAGTCCTTTCACGGTAGAACCATGGCCACCCTGTCAGCAACAGGACAGGACAAGATAAAGGATGGGTTCCTGCCACTCCTTGAGGGCTTTGTTTATGTACCGTTTAATGATATAGACGCCCTTAAATCTGCTGTGGACGATACGGTCTGCGCGGTCATGCTCGAACCGGTCCAGGGCGAAGGCGGTGTGATCCCGTCTGATCCCGAGTATCTTAAGCAGGTGAGGGCCCTTTGTGATGAACAGGGGATCCTCCTGATCTTTGATGAGATCCAGTCCGGTATGGGGCGGTGCGGCACCCTGTTTGCCCATGAGATCTACGGGATAACACCGGATATCATGACCCTTGCCAAAGCCTTGGGCAATGGTCTTCCCATCGGAGCCATGCTGGCCACCCAGGATGCGGCCAAGGGATTTACCTTTGGCAGCCATGCATCTACATTTGGCGGGACGCCGCTGGTGACACGGGCTGCCCATGAGGTGGTGAAGATCCTTTCCGACACGGGATTTCTTGATCAGGTCAGAAAAAAGGGAGACTACTTCAGGGAGCAGCTCAGATCCTTGCAATCCAGATATGCATTTATCCGTGAGGTTCGCGGCAAAGGATTACTCATTGGCCTTGAGCTTGACCCGGATCATGGACGGAATGCATCATTTTATGTGAGTGAGCTGATGGAAAAAGGGTTCATTATCAACGGCATCCAGGATACTATTTTACGGTTTGCACCGCCTCTCATTATTGAAACAGAAGATATTGACCGGCTGGTGGCAGCATTGGATACTTTATTTGACTCGAATTAACACGGGATACTCGATATGAGCGAAAAATTATGGGGAGGGCGGTTTTCCCAAAGTACGGATGAACTGGTAGAAGATTTCAATGCATCCATCGATGTGGATAAACGGTTGTATGAGAGTGATATTGAAGGGAGTATCGCCCACTGCAGAATGATGGCAGAGCAATCCATGATCACCCGGGAAGAAGCCGAAATCCTGATCCAGGGGCTTGGAAAGGTGAAGGAAAAAATCAAGAACCAGGAGATGGTTTTTTCTGCCGCCCTTGAAGATATTCACATGCATATCGAGGATGCATTAAGCCTTGAGAGTGGTGATGCCGCACGAAAACTGCATACCGGCAGAAGCCGGAATGATCAGGTGGCACTGGATGTCAGACTGTATTTAAAAAAAGAGACACACGTCATTATTGCACTTCTCGAAGACTTTTCAAAAGCCATTGTGGATATGGCAGAAAGTCATCTTGACACAGTAATGCCGGGATATACCCATCTGCAGCGGGCACAACCCGTTCTTTTTTCCCACCACCTCATGGCCTACTATGAGATGTTCAAACGGGACATCCAAAGGTTTAGGGACTCGTTGAGCCGTACCGATGTCATGCCGCTGGGTTCCGCTGCACTTGCAGGCACCACCTATC
>QZLA01000101.1 GCA_004796375.1 Desulfobacteraceae bacterium | reverse complement strand
GGCAGGTACATGGCCACTGCCCTGAGTTCCACCACAGCATATGCATCAAACCAATCCTGGACACTTTGCTTATTGATTTTCTTCAACCGGAGCCGGATATGGAATTCAGTGTCCGAGGCCGGCACGGCATGACTGAGTTCGTAAAGCTGGGATACTTTCTGGATATCATCAGGGTGGAGGATTTTTGAAAAGGGCTGCCCGATGAGTTCGGAATTATCAACACCCAGAAGATGCTCAAACTGCGGATTGATATAAGTAAAACAGTGATGCTGGTTCAGAATAGATATCAGGTCCACCGAGTGGTCAACCATATACTGATACTGTTTTCGGGTAGCGGCCAGTTTGGCAGATGCCAGGCGATGTTTCTCCATGATCTCCTTCCGGATCAGAAAATCATGAACCGATTTGATCAATTCGGAGCTGTCAAAGGGCTTTTTCAAGTACTCCCAGGCACCGGGATTCATTGACTGAACCGGAGGGTCGGCCTCTTCACGCCGGGTGGTCATGATGACAAACAGGTTGGGCCGAAGGTCCATCGCTTTTTCAATAAACCCGACCCCGTAGATTCGGGGCAGATCGATATCCAGTAAAACGATATCGAAAAAACGGGTCCGGATCATCCCAAGAGCATCTTCAGGATCCCGGGTTCCGGTGACAGCAAACCCTTCCTGCTCGAGGCACACTGAAATGTTGCTGATAATGCTCAGGTCCTCGTGGACAACCAGTATCGTCTCGGATCCCATATATTCGTTGAATCAATCACCATCAGGCCTGTTCAGGCCCATCAAAGGTCATGAGTCCTCCGGCTTTGATCGTTCATAACATAACAGGCCGCACCTCAGGCAACGGCCGGCCTCATGGGTTGCCACCTCAGTGGAATACCCTTCAAATGCCTCAAGGTGATCGGTATTGGGATCGGTATTCATCAGGATGATGTTCCGGGGTACGACTGAAACCTGTTCAAGCGCGTCCACATCCTGGATAATTGAATGGCGGGTCACCAGGTTGGCCGTGTCCTGAAACTCGATCCCATAGATCACATGATGAAGTGCGGCGGCTGCTTTCCGGCCGCCGTTTATGGCTGCAACGGCAGAGTTGTACTCAGAGATCACGTCATGTTCCGACAGCAGGCCCATCTCCTGGTTTTCCTCGGGCGGCTTAATCAATTCCACCGCTTCCCATTCTCCTGTGAGTACCCTGGTATCCGTCTCTGATTCCTCTGAAGTGTCCTCCATCACCGGGTAAAAGACCAGTTCGGGCATGCGGCCCGAGGCCAGGATCAGGGTATCGACACTCAACACCTCTTTCTCCCGGGTACTCAGGTCCATACACTCCACTGCATCAAGCCCCTCCCGGGTACCACTCAGTTTGGTCACCCCGGAATGTTCCAGCACGGTCACCCCCTGGGCCTTAAGCCCTGAAAGCGTCTCTTCGTTTAACAGTTTTCCTGCCGGTGCCCTGGAGATCAGGGTGATGGTTTCAACACCGCTTTCTTTGAGTAGTTCAACGGTATCGGCAGCATTGGCCTCGCCGCCGACCAGGGCGACCCGTTTGCCAAGCCCCCGGATCGAAGACTCCCGGGTTTCATTCCTGAGCAGGTCGATCAGCAGCCGTGTACCCGGGATAAACAAGGGGATCTCATTGGCTTCATTCCGTGTCAGCCGGCTGTCCCAGCCACCGGTGGCAGTGAATACAGCGTCATACCCCTGTTCCATCAGCTCCCAGATGCTGAAGTCAGTGCCGGCCTTCATACCGGTCTTGATATCCACACCGATGGCCTCGACACCCTGTATATCCCAGTCCAGGATATCCATCTTGAGTCTTTTCCTGGAAATCGCCTGCCTCAGGATGCCCCCAAGCGAAGCCGTGGACTCAAAAACAGTGGCATCATGACCTAACCGGGCAGCAAAAAAGGCTGCGGACAACCCCTCTACACCACCGCCGATCACGGCCACTTTTTTACCACTGGAAGGCGCTTTGTAGGGGATGGCGCGTTCATCCGCGTCCATATCCTGATCACAGACAAACCGTTTCAGGTGGTTGATAGAAACAGACTCATCCTGGAGCAGCCGGCGGCAGCCCATCTCACAGGTTGCGGGACATATTCTGGAAATCACCGTGGGAAACGGGTTTCTTTCCTTGATCACCTCAAGAGATTTTTTATACTCGCCAAGCTTGATCAGCCTGACATACTCACGAATATCGATACCTGTCGGACAGGCTCTCTGACAAGGTGTCACACAGTCATTCAACGTATACTCGCGCATGATCCGCCGTGTGGTAGATGTCAGCTTGATGATCCCTTTGGGGCAGATCCGTTCACAAGCTCCGCAGCCGGTACACTTTTCCTGATCAACTTCAGGCAGCCCGCTGTCCCCGATCTTCAGTGCGTCGAACATACAGGCGGTCACGCAGGTGCCAAGGCCCAGACAGCCGATCCGGCAGGTTTTCATCCCGCCTGAAAGCATGGTGGCGGCCCGGCAGTCCGTAATACCGGAATAGGTATAATTGACATCGGATTCAGCAACGGAGTAATAGCAGCCTAGATCTGCAAACTCAGGTTCCTTGTCGGTAATCGCCACGCCCATGATCTCTGCAATGGCCATAGCCACATCATCTCCTGCAGCGACGCACGAGTTGACATCCGCCTCTCCTTTGACCACGGCTTCTGCATTGGCACTGCACCCCGGTTGGCCGCATCCGCCGCAGTTAGCACCGGGAAACGCCTCGGTAATGGCAACTACTTTTGGATCCTCATAAACATAAAACGCTTTGGATGCCACCACAAGAATCGCTCCGATGGCTACTCCCAATCCCCCCATTAAGACAATCGACCCTAGCATATTCATTCCCCTAACAAGATGGTATTCTTCTTTATGTCACAACTCAAATCACGGTAATGTATAACCCCCTGAATAGTAAATTGTCAATGTATTGCATTAAAAATTAATTAGGCCTCTGCATTGACATAACCCGGCCGATATTATACTAGCTATCTGTAAAATCGGCTAAGTTGAGGTAAATGTTATACATTAACGTCCAAAAGAGTGAAGCGATGGAACACGTTATAACAATCAATAATAATCAACTGTCCTTTACCCCCGGCCAAACCATTTTGGATGTGGCCGCTGACAACAATATCTATATTCCCACCCTCTGCCATCTCAAGCATGCCTCACCCACCAAGACCTGCCGGGTATGCGTTGTGGAAATGCAGGGTGAGGATGACCTTATAGAAGCCTGTGCCACCCCGGCTGAGAACGGGATGATCATTCACTCGGAATCTCACCGGGTGATCCAGGAAAGAAAGCAGATTATCGCCACCCTGCTCAACACCGGCAATCACAACTGCTCGATCCGGAACCTTGACCCCCAGGACTGGACCCAGTTCCAGATGAATGTTCACCAGGCAGATCAGGGTAATCCCCTCTGCCCGGTATGGGGTGATTGTGAACTCCAGGACCTGGCATACATGTATCAGGTCCAGACCGAAGCCGTGGATGCAGTTCCCTGCCAATATGAAACCGAACGGGCCAACCCGTTTATCATCAGGGATTTTTCCAGGTGCATCCTTTGCGGGCGGTGTATCAAGGCGTGCAACGAAATCCAGGTCAACAACGCCATCGAGTTCGGATATGAGGGTGTGGATGCCAAAATCATTGCCGGCAACGACGTGACCCTCAAGGAATCAGAGTGCGTATTCTGCGGCGAGTGCCTCCAGGCCTGCCCGGTGGGCGCGCTTGTGCCGGAACAGCCCTATCGTCATGACCGGTTTATCGACACGGTCAAAACACGAACGACCTGCTCTTACTGCGGCGTAGGCTGCCAGATGGACATCTATGCCCAGAACAACCGGATCGTTAAAATCGACGGTGCAGACGATGATCTTGCTCCCAACTACGGCAGTCTGTGCGTCAAAGGACGGTTCGGGTACGATTTTGTCGGATCCGAACACCGCCTGACCACACCGATGCTCAGGAAAAATGGTGAGCTTGAGCCGGTCTCCTGGGACGAGGCCATCAACTTTGTGGCCACCCGGTTTAATGAAATAAAGGACCAATACGGACCGGACACCATGGGCGTACTGACCTCCGCCCGGATCACCAATGAGGACAATTACATGTCCCAGAAGTTTGCCAGGGGGGTGCTGAAAACAAACAATGTCGACCACTGTGCCCGACTGTGACATTCCTCTACTGTAGCCGGTCTGGCTGCAAGTTTTGGAAGCGGTGCCATGACCAACACCATCGCGGATATCGAAACCGCCGATGTGATCATCGTCACCGGATCAAATACCACTGAAAACCACCCGGTCCTGTCCAGTTTCATGAAACGCGCAACCAAGCGGGGCGCCAAGCTTTACGTGATCGAACCGAGGAAAATCAAGCTCACCGAATATGCCACCAAATGGCTGCGCCAGGAACCGGGAAGGGATATCTCCTGGATTAACGGAATGATGCGCGTCATCCTTAAGGAAGATCTTCACGACAAGGCGTTTATTGAAAAGCGGACCGAAAACTTCGAGGCGCTCAAAGAGGCTGTTGAGCCCTACACCCCTGAGTTCGTGGAATCGATCACCGGCATCAAAGCCGATGACCTGATCGAAGTGGCCAGAGAATTTGCCAAGGCAGATGCGGCCACCCTCTGTTACTGCATGGGAATCACCCAGCACATCTGCGGGACAGACAATGTGAAATCCCTGGCCAACCTCTCCATGCTCTGCGGACACCTGGGCAAACCCGGCGGCGGCGTTAACCCGCTGCGCGGCCAGAACAATGTCCAGGGTGCATGCGACATGGGCGGACTGCCAAATGTATTCACTGCCTACCAGAAAGTGGATGATGACAAAGCCCGGAACTCTTACGAGCAGGC
This sequence comes from Desulfobacteraceae bacterium, assembly GCA_004796375.1. Classification (GTDB taxonomy): domain Bacteria; phylum Desulfobacterota; class Desulfobacteria; order Desulfobacterales; family Desulfobacteraceae; genus MADRE2. The sequence continues at coordinate 8,573 of QZLA01000101.1, read as the reverse complement.
ATGGGACATCACGGGACTCTCTGGAACACCGGGTCTGCCGGTCACGGAGATGATCGACAAAGCCTATAAGGGAGAGTTTAAATCCCTGTTTATCATCGGTGAGAACCCCCTGGTTTCCGACCCGGACCTGAACCACGCCAGAAAAGCCATGGAAAAACTGGAACTGATGGTCGTCCAGGATATTTTCCTGACCGAAACCGCACAGATCGCAGATGTGGTTCTTCCCTCCCTGTGCTTTGCAGAGAAAAACGGGACATTCACCAATTCGGAGCGGCGGATACAACGGGTGAGAAAAGCCGTGGAACCGCCTGAAGGACCGTGGGAAGACTGGAAAATTATCACCGCTATTGCCTCAAAGATGGGCGTACCCATGGACTATGAGGGCCCTGAACAGATCTTTGAGGAGATCCGGCAGGTCACCCCGTCATACCGCGGTGTTACCTGGGAACGGATTGAGCATTTAGGGATTCACTGGCCCTGCCCGGAGACCAGCCACGAAGGTACTCCCATCCTTCACACCATGCAGTTCACCCGGGGAAAAGGGCTGTTCCATGCCATCTCCCATGTGATACCGGCTGAGACACCGGATGAGGAATATCCCTATATTCTTACTACCGGTCGGATCCTGTACCATTACCACACCGGAACCATGACCATGAAAACTTCCGGCCTGAACATGCTTGCCCCGGAATGTTTTGTGGAGATCTCTTCCAATGATGCCCAAAAGCTAAACCTGGAGGACGGTTCCATGGTGGATGTGTCCTCGAGAAGGGGAACCATTCAGGCCAAGGTTGAGGTGTCTCCCAAAGCCGTGGACGGTACCGTGTTTATCCCGTTTCATTTTGCATCGGCAGCCGCCAATACGCTGACCAATGCCAAACTGGATCCCACAGCCAAAATACCCGAGTTCAAGGTGTGCGCCATCAAGCTGGAGCAGCCTGCAACTGCCTGAGGTAAGAGGATATCTTGATAAAATCGTCGGGTAATTCAGCTTCAAACGCCATCCGTTGACCTGAAAACGGATGGCGGAAGCTGATTTGAAATGCGTGCAGCATCTGCCGTCCGGCCTTTGTTTGCCCCCCCTGATTTTTTCTGGCTTTCCGGTACTGATATACCGGATCCCCAATCAAAGGATATCCCTGTGTGTAAAAATGAACCCGGATCTGATGAGTTCTTCCGGTCTTTATCCTGGCCTCGACCAGACTGGCCGATACAAAGCGCTCCTTGACCCGCCAGAGTGTGAGCGCGGACCTTGGCGCATCTGAACGGGCCGACATCAGTTTGCGTTTCACGGGATGGCGGCCGATAGGAAGGTCAATCTCTCCCTTGTCTGCTTTGATCACACCGGTTACCAGGCAAAGATACCGCTTGTCCACCCGGCGGTATTTAAACTCCTTTTTTAAAAACTCTGCCGCCCGGGCGGTCCGGGCCACCACCATGACACCCGATGTATCTTTATCCAGACGATGAACAATGCCCGGTCGCAACGGGTCTTCACCTGCCCTGGCAATGCCGGGATCGTGATGCAGGAGTGCATTGACCAGGGTTCCCTGCGCGTTGCCCGCTCCCGGATGGACCACCAGGCCGGCGGGTTTATTGATGACCAGGACATGTGTATCTTCATACAGAATATCCAGATGGATCGGTTCGGCAATGACCCTGCCCGGTGATTCTTCCGGGAGTTGTCCGAAAACCGTATCACCCGCCCTGACCTTGTAGGCGGGTTTCCTGGTCTGGCCGTCAACCTGTAAATGACCGCTGCTGATCAGCGAGGCGGCCCGGCTTCGTGAACAGTCCGGAATGATTTGGGCCATCAGATGATCCAGGCGGGTATTCTCATATTCAGGCGGGACAGTAAAGTCTATTTTCATAATTAAAAAAAAAGCCGGCGGTTTAATACCGCCGGCTTGATTCGGATAAATCCAAAAAATGTTACATCAGTGAAACAGATTTTCAATTTCCTGCATCATGGCTTTTTCATCAAGATCCTTTGCAGTGGACAGCTCTTGCACCAGGAGGTTCTGAGCAGTATCCAGCAGTTTTCTTTCACCGAAAGACAGATCTTTTTCAAGCTTAAGTTGAAACAGATCTCTGAAAACTTCGGCAACATCATAGATTGAACCGGTTTTGATCTTGTCCATGTATTCCCGGTATCTGCGGTTCCAGGTCTGATTATCCGTGTTCTGGGCCTTACCTTTCATGACCTTGTACACTTCATTGACCTCTGTTTCCGGAATCACCTCCCGCAGCCCTACAGATTCTACATTGGAAGTCGGGATCATGATCACCATCCCGTTCTCAACGATCTTCATCATGTAGAAATCCATGTTCTGGCCATTGATCTCCTTGCTCTCGATCGATTCAATACAACCGACGCCATGAGCTGGATAGACCGCTAGGTCGCCTTTGGCAAATTCCTTTTTTGCAGATGTTTTTGTCGCCTTTGTCTTCTTGGATTTTTCACCCATTTAGCCCACCAATCTTTTAATTTTGAGAAAAAACAATCAACCCATTCTCAGGCAGAGAACCATATTTTTTCAATATTGTCAACCCAATAATTGCCTGACAGTATTTATCCATGGCCCTTTCCGGCTTCATAAGGGTTTGATTTATATTGCTAAACACTTATAATCTGTTCATTAAACCGGTTTAATTTTTCCACCCCCCGTTCGGTGACGGCAAAGGTGTTCTCTATCCCCACCGCACCGTGATCAAACACAAATTTCGGCTCCAGCGCAAAGGTCATCCCGACATCGAGTGTCATATCAAATCCTGAGGCCAGGATCGGCGATTCGTCAAGCTCCAGTCCGACCCCATGGGCCACAAAACGGGACGCATCAGGCCCCTGACCCATGAAATGTGCTTCCAAGCCGTGCGCCCTGGCCATCTCAAGGGCCGTATCATAGGGAACGTGACATGCCATGCCCGGCTCGATCACCCGGGTCACCTTCTCCTGGATCTCCAATGCGGCGTCATGGGCCTTCATCAGGTCATCAGGGAGTGTGCCCATGACGAAAACACGCTGTGCATCTGCCGTATACCCATTCACCACACAAGTATAGTCGATATAGACCGCTTCATCTGTTTCAATCTTTTTCCAACCAGCACCATGGGGATGGTTGGCAGGACCCAGTCCGTGCCCGCCCACAGGGCCGTCGAAATAGGATGGTGCATTCCCGCTTGAACCGGATACGATATTCCCGAACAGCAGATCCTGATTAAATGCACGCATCCGTGTGCTGCCGCCAAAACCGTTTGCCCGCAGCTCGGCCTCAAATCCTGCGGCCAGTTCAACCTCTCTCATTCCGAGGCGCAGCATGGAAGGCACCTTGGAAAAGGTCTGGTCCAGCACAAGACAGGAGTGCTTCAACAGCTCAATTTCGTAAGGCGATTTGATCAACCTCAACTGCCGGATGATCCCGGATGCATCAAGGATATGATGCCCCTCAAGCACCTTCCGGTAATACACCACCGTATTGTACGGCATAATATCCAGTTCAAACCCTAGCCGACCCAGATGATCAAACCCCATATCCCGCAGCAGGGGGATCATCTTCTTAAGACTTTTAAGCGGTACGATCCGATACAGGGGAGATTCTTTTTGGGCCCGCTCATAGCTCTTTTTAACCATCAGAACGGGCTGCCCTGTCACCGGAATAAACAGATGGGCACTTTGAGAGGTTCCTGAAAAGTAAAACAGATTGGTGTGATGAGTAACGATAACCCCGTCCAGGCCGGCCGGTGCCATCAATTGCTGGATTTTCTCTACCCTGGCATCGACTTCCGACCCCGGCGTATATACAACCCGTGTCATGATCTCTTCCCTTCGTGTTCAGGTCAGCATCACCTGGATTGATTCCACTGGTTCATGGCGTGGGTAACCCCTTTGGTAAGAATGGTTTTGCAGGCCTGCACACCATCTTCCACAGCCTTTTCCAGGTCTCCTTGCTCATTTTTGGAAAACCCGCCCAGGACGTGGCCCGTGACACTGTTTCCTGTGTTTGGCCGGCCCACCCCGAGACGCATACGGCAAAATGCCCTGGACCCGAAGGCGTCAATGATCGAGCGAACCCCGTTATGCCCGCCATGCCCCCGGTTCTGAACAATTTTCATCGTACCAAAAGCAAGATCAAGATCATCGTGGATCACCAGTATGCTCTCAACATCAATTTTATAATAGGCAGCCAACCGCTGTACCGGGAAACCGGAACGGTTCATATAGGACTGGGGTTTGACCAGGAAAATATCCCGGCCGAAAATCCTTGCCTTGATGTAATCTGCATCAAATCGGGTTTTATTGATCAGGAGGGAGTGCTGGCGGGCCAGGTCATCAATGACCAGAAAGCCCATATTATGACGGGTCTGGGAATACTGTTTTCCAGGGTTACCCAGACCCGTTATCATCTTAATGACAGAATCTGACATCTACACCAGAATAGATTATTCTGCAGCGGCTTCTGCAGCAGGCTCCTCAGCGGCGACTTCACCCTCTTCAAGGAGTTCCTCCTCTTCCTCAGCTTCAGCAGCCTTGGTCGGTGCAGCAATGGTCAGAACCGTAAAATTCACATCGTGAGGAATGGTAACGTTCTCACCGGCATCCACATCTTCAACATGAAGCACATCACCGATATCCATATTGGTGATATCAATAGTAATCACATCCGGTGCATCGGTCGGTTTGCAAAGCACTTCCAGCTCACGGCGGATAACCTGGAGCAGACCACCCGCATCAACCCCAATGGACTTCCCTGTGGTGTCAACGGGAACCATGATGCTGACCTCAGTGTCCATATCAATTTCGTGAAAATCCAGATGGTGATAGGTGAGACCAAACGGATCGGTCTGGACTTCCTTGAGCATCGCTGTTCTGGGCTTGCCGTCTTCACCGTCCACCACCAGATTGAGGAACAACCCAGTGGTTCCCTCTTCCCTGATGATTTTATCAAACGCGGATTTTTGAACAGATATCATCTTGGGTTCTGTTTTCGACCCATATATAATTGCAGGGATGGCGTTACTATTTCTTAAACGACGGGCTGCCCCCTTACCTTTATTTTGTCTGGGTTCAACATTTAATTCAATTAGTTCCAAAATTCTTTCCTCCATGCCTGCATTGAGGTACAGGCCTTAAAATTATTTAACCTATACAAATAAGGAATTAACAGAGTCGCCCCTGTAGCTGCGTATAATGGTTTCACCTACCAGCTTGGCAATGGACAGCGTCCTGACTTTATCACATGCCAGAGCTTTTTCACTCAACGGGATCGTATCGGTGACCACCAGGCTGGTCAAGGCAGAGTTCTCAATCCGGTCAATCGCAGGCCCGGAAAGTACCGGATGAGTCGCATACGCAATAACTTTCTTTGCACCCTTCTCCTTGATGACACCAGCGGCCTCGGTCAGGGTTCCGGCAGTATCCACCATGTCGTCAATAATAACAGCCACCTTGTCTTGCACACTCCCGATAATGGCCATGGCTTTTGCCTCATTGGGCGCGCTTCTTCTTTTATCCACAATCGCCAGGCCGGCATTAAGGCGCTTGGCATAGGCCCTTGCCCGCTCTACACCACCGGCATCCGGAGAAACCACCACCATCTCCTCATTGGCATAATTGCTCCGGATATGGTCTATGATGATGGGTGCTGCGTAAATATTATCCACGGGCATATCAAAAAAACCCTGGATCTGCCCGGCATGCAGGTCGATGGTAATCACTCGGTTTACACCGGCTGTCGTGAGCAGGTCAGCGATCAGTTTGGCTGAAATCGGCACCCGCGGCGCCACTTTCTTGTCCTGGCGTGCATACCCGAAGTAAGGGATAACGGCAGTGATCTTACTGCCCGCCGACCGCTTGAACGCATCAATCAGCAGCAGGAGCTCAACCAGGTGATCATTTACCGGATAACAGGTGGATTGAATAACATAGACTTCCTGCCGTCTGACATTTTCATGAATCTCAACCTGGGTCTCGCCGTCACTGAAACGTGAAACCTTCATCTTACCCAATGGCTTGGACAGGTAATCCGCAATTTTATTGGCCAAATCCGGGTTCGAGTTACCGGCAAAGATTGAAAGCCCGTTCATAGCAAATCCTTTTTCACTGCTCAAAAAAATTTGGCTGGGGCGAGAGGATTCGAACCTCTGAATGCAGGGATCAAAACCCTGTGTCTTACCGCTTGACGACGCCCCAGCAATTGTCTGTACCACATGTTCGATAAAACCGGACTATCTCAGGGCAGTCAGGTAAAATGCCGCCCTGTTCCCAAAAGCATCTTTCAAACGATCACAGGCGTATTGTGCCTGATTATGATCTGAAAAAAGAGCAAAAAGAGATGAGCCGCTTCCTGTCATAAAGACCTGTTGTGTCAGCAACTGTTCCATCTCTTCTTTAACGGATCTGATTCCAGGGTAAAGACCGCACGCCGGTTCAAAAAGATCGTTATGCAGGTAGTCCTGAATATCAGCGCCCTGTTCTTCCGAACATATATTCAAACTCCTTTTAATATTATAATTTTTGATTTTTGTCAATTGAAAATCATATTTTTTATAGACCTCAACCGTGGATGAAGCGATGTGAGGATCACAGACCACCGCATGGAAATGGGGCAGATCAGGGCAAGGTTCAAACTGCTCACCAATACCTGTCGCAACCACGGGAACCCCATCGATGAAAAAGGGGACATCTGCTCCCAGCATCAGCCCCAGATGATACAATTCCTCCTTTGAAAGAACATGGTTCCACGCCAGATTCAATGCGTTGAGCACACACGCCGCATTGCTGCTTCCCCCGCCCAGACCACCGCCCACAGGGATGCGCTTCCTGATCCTGATGCCGACCCCCTCGCTTTTTTCTCCTCTTTCAGCGCCGGCTATCCGGCCCCGAACCTGTTCAAAAAACAGTTTCGCTGCCCGGGCCGCCAGGTTGGCGCCATCCTCGGGAACCAGAGGATGGTCGCAGATCACACGAACCTCTTGAAGGGAAAAGTCAAATTCCAACTCATCATGAAGGGTGATGGGCGCCATGAGTGAACACAGCGTATGGTATCCGTCATCCCGCCTGCCGGTCACATACAAGAACAGGTTGAGCTTGGCATATGATCGGTATGAACGGCTCAACTCAAGAGGCCTCGACATAGGCCATACGGATCTCGCTGAGCAGGGTTTTGATCAGGTTGGCCTCTTCGGAATCCAGATTGCCGGCTGTTTTCTCTTCCAGCATGGCAATGATATCGATACTGTGTTTGGCCAGTTCCAGGTTTTTTTCCTTCTCACCGGTGGCTGGATCTTCTATTTTTCCCAACTGCACCAGCACGGATGAATACAATGACAGGACAAAACTGGAAAAATCGATCTTCGGCATCTCAGGGCCCTGCCCGGACTCATTTTTCCCATCCTCCATGATAAATCCATCGCCTTTTGCCATATTACCCTCCTGTTGTGTCTAAATTGTTATATTTTGAAAAGACCATTTCACCTCAACCCCATTGCTGACAATTGAGGCAATATACCCATCAAAACTATAGTGTTCAACCCTGAACTCATCCCCCCGGGATGTGAGGCAAACCTGATTACTTTCATCTGCCCGGGTAACAGTCACACCTGAAAGCCCCTTTAAACCGACACCCAGCACTTTGAGCACCGCCTCCTTGGCGGTAAACACCCTAAAAAAAACCTGATCCTGATCCTTTGTACTGAACAGCCCTGCTTCCCCGGGACTGACAATTCGCTCAAACACCGATTGAGAGACCGGCCGAACCTGTTCAATATCGATACCAGTGGGATGAGTACACACGACTCCGGCGGCCATCTCTTTTTTGTGGCTCACAGACCAGAACACACCCCCCGAAGACAGTGGAACCCCTTGTGCATCCTTTTCAAACCCGGGTATTAACAGCCCGGCTTTCCGTGCGGACCAGGCAGCACAATCCCGGGCAAAACGGCTTAACGCCCGGGTCCGCTCCCGGCCCATGAGCCTGCGGACAGATTCCGGGACCGGGCTGATGACAGGATACAGGGAACCGATCAATCCTTAACCGTACCGTCAAGCTTGATAATCACATCTGCCACTGTTGTTCCCTCCCCTTCAGGATGCACGAACAGCGGGTTGATATCCAGCTCTTCAATCATGGGATGATTATCCACCATCGCCCTGAGGCTGACCAGGTTCTTTTCAAGCATCTCAATATCCGACGGCGGATTGCCGCGGACACCGGTCAGCAGCGGATACCCCTTGATACTCTTCACCATTCTCCGGGCCACATTCCGGCCGAACGGCGCCAGCCGGAACGCCACATCCTTGTAGACCTCTACAAAAATACCGCCCAGACCGAACATCACGGCGTGCCCGAACTTGGGATCCCGGTTCACCCCGAGAATCACCTCAACACCCCCGGATACCATTTTCTGAACCAGCACCCCGTCAAGAACCGCATCCGGATCATAGGCCTTGGCATTGGCCCATATCTTCTTGAACGCCGACTTGACCTCACGGGTGTTTTCGAGGCCCACCATCACGGCCTTGGCATCTGATTTATGCAGTATATCTTTTGATACGATCTTCATCACCACGGGAT
>QZLA01000049.1 GCA_004796375.1 Desulfobacteraceae bacterium | reverse complement strand
GCGGAAAGCTTTTATATGTATGGAATGGTATTGGGATTAAACGGCAACGATGATGTCCCCGATAGAAGCAAAAAGACCAGGTAATCCGGAGCGATTTAAATGAATGCTGCTAAAAACAGGCATCCTTCCATTCAGGATGAGCTGAAAGCATTTCAAGTCCAGAACAGGTTGTTTGAAATCCTTTTTGAAATGACGGGCAGGCCATCATTGGATGAGAAGGCTCTGAAAGTGACGATGAAGGAGGCCTTGAAGGTTGCCGCAGATATTACAGGTGTCGACAGCGGGAGCCTGTTCCTCTTGGATCAGAACGGCCAGGTAACAGATACGATTCTCTCAAGAGGGGAGGTAAGCCCCCAGCAGGCAGAGAGTTTTGTGGGAACGGTTTTAAAAAAAGGACTGACCGGATGGGTGAAAAATACTCATAAAGTTGGGCTGGTCCGGGATACCCGGGTGGATTCGCGCTGGTACTCGTTCCCGGATCAACCCTATTTGGTGGGTTCCGCCCTTGCCATACCCATTATCCGGCATGATTACCTGTTCGGCATCCTGACCCTGATGCATCCTGAAACGGATCACTTTAAAAAAGATGTGATTGCCTTAGTCAGGATTACAGCGGATCAGATGGCGGTTGCCCTGGAGAATGCACAGCTGTATTCAAGGCTTGAGCAGTCCTACCGGGACCTTGAACACGCTAGGGTCACCATTGAGCAATACTCTGAAACATTGACCAGTGAACTGCGCAAGGGCCAGAAAATACAACAGGAGTTCCTGCCTTACAAGATTCCAAGCATCAAAGGATATACCATAGAGTCCTATTTTCAACCCGCCCTGCAGCTGTCCGGTGATTTCCTCGATCTCTTCCTGATGCCGGGAAACCGCATGGGGATGGTGATCGCAAACGTCAGTGACAAGGGAGTGGGTGCAGCACTTTTCATGGCCTTGACCCGCAGCTTGATCCGCATATTTTTGGGTCATTTTGCATTCTATAATTCGGTTTTCAACCATGATTCAGGTCACATATCGACGGAAAAGATTCTTTCTGCGGTCTCTTTGACCAATGAATATATTATCAACGGCGGACATGAACCCCTGATGATCATCGATCAGTCCGGTATTAAAAACCGGCTAAAAGCTTCAGGACCGGCAATCGGCGTAATCAGCGGAGTTACGAATTGCAGACTGTGGCGCTCGGGCATAATGATATCCTGCTTGGGGTGACTGACGGGGTCACTGAAGCCCGGTCACCTTCGGATGAATTGTATTCAAGAGCAAGAATTGAACAGTCCGTGAAAGCAGCGGCCAAGACATCGACCCAAAAGTTCATTCAAGGGATCAAAGAGGATCTGTCACGATTTACCCAGTATGCGGATCAGGCAGATGACATTGCCATCCTGGTCCTGCAGAGGAGCTAATCATCCGGATTCCTTTCAGAAGGGTCGATGACAAATCCTTTGGATTCTTCAAAACCTGATTTTCCTCTTTTTGATTATAAAGGAGACAGGTTGTTTACAGGTCTTTGTTTTTCAAAAAGGCCTGTTTTTCCAGATGAGCGATTCTCCGGGTCAATGTCTCATTAATCTGCTGCTGTTTCTGGACGACCTTTGTCAGTATCGCTACAAGATCCATGGGATTAACCGATTTTCGGCCGTTGGTGGCTGCCAGGTCGGGAACCTCTTCGGCAATGAAACCGATCGATTCTTCATCCTGATTTTGCTTGTAACGAAATTTTACCGGATTCAGCGCATTCAAAGCCTCCACGGCCTCCGCCGCATTGAGCGGCCGGATGTTGTTTTTCAGTTGACGGCTGCTTGCCAGCTCCAGGTTTCCACCCAGGGTCAAATCGCCGGTGGAATCGATCACAAATGAATCCGCCGGGGCGGTCGCATGGACCCTTAAAATATCCTGCTCAGAATTGCCTTCAAATGCTATCTCACCGTTGTTGTATTGCAGGATTCCGTAGAGGGATTCAGTTTCGTCGTAGAGCATGATTTCAGGTGCATTCGAAGATATATGGAGCTCTTTCAGTGGAGTGGCGGTTCCCATACCGACCCACCCATTGTCATTCAGATAGAGGGTATGGTCGGCGGCACCGGCCTCGATGGTAAAGGGTGTGGACTCGACCACATCATTGCTGTTGCCGCTGGCGTCAGGGCCTAAATCGTCAATGAAAAAGGCGCTTTGCCCGTCTTGAGTGGATTCGTTGATGCGAATCTGCCAGTCATTCTTGGGATAGCCTGGCAAAGCACCACTGGTATCCTGGAACATGACGCGCAGGTTGTCTTCTTTCAGGCGCAGGGTATCGTAGTCAAAAGTTTCAGAGCCGGTGCATTGAGTACCGAGGCATTGGCTGCCGTCAACGTACAGATCCTCGTAGATGATCTGTTTCTCGTTTTGATTACTCAGGGCTGTACGATTCTCAGCCATGGGCTCCGGGCCTAAATCAGATTGGGCCCAGGAGGAAACGGTTAAAAAAAGGATGCACAAAATGAAAAACAACTTTTGAAATGGCATTTGTTTCGTCATTATAAGACCCCATTATTCAGTTCACTGTTTTCTTTGGCATGATTGATTCGGCAATCAAGTTTCATAAACTCTATACGCTTTGTTCGATGATCTCTTTGCGTTTGATTATTGGCATTTCTGTTTTTTAAACGCAAGTTTTATTTGATCATTCCATGATTGTCGACTTCGGGACTTTTCCCATACCGTAGAACTCTTCGAGGATCTTTAAATAGGTCCTGTCTTTTTTAGTCATAGCGACGCCTTGTTGAAAATCTCGGAAAACAGGTTCCTGAGAGCGTCCTTTCTTCGTATTAAGACCAGCCATGCTGCGGCTGTGTTCGATCTGATCAAATTGTGGTGAGGTTCTTTATTCAAATTATGCCTGAAATCCATGTTAAGCGGACTGACTCTTTCGAGTGGAGCAGGTACCCATATCCCCTCCGTTGTTTTTTCTCGTTCTAAATGGTAAAAATTCCATATGTTCACAGGCTTAAGTGTGGGAATGAATAATAACCCATGCCCCTGAATTGCCGGTGACATTTGTGGGGAGATATGAAGACATCCAATACCAATGACCGGTTCAAACCATTTGAGGATTTAAAGAACCAGATAAAAAAAAGGGATATTGAGTTGTCTCCCAAACACCGGATCACACCGCCTGCGGCCGAACCCCTGCCAAAGCGTGCCCGGCCTTCAGACCATCAACATGCCGTAGATGAAGACCGCTTGTTTGCAGAGGCAATGTCCGATGTAATTCCAATAGGCTGGAACACGGCAAATTGCAGAGGCATTTCCAAACCCGGAAACCATGCGGTATCTACTGATCCGGATCAAGATGCACAGCTCCGGTTGGAAAAACTTATTCAAAACGGGAAGGGGTTTATCATCTCACTTACCCCTGAGTATATTGAGGGCGTTTCCGATAATGCCCATCCTGAGATTACAAAAAAACTGCACCAGGGGGAGTTTTCAATTCAGGATTATATTGACCTTCATGGCTATGGGGTCTTGGAAGCCGGGGATGCGCTGACTCGGTTTTTAAACACATCCATATCCATGGGCCACCGTGCGGTTCTTATCGTCCACGGCAGAGGCCTTTCATCCCCTGGTGATCCTGTCCTGAAAAATAAAGTCATTGAATGGCTGACCCGGGGCAAATGGAAAAAATGGGTTGCAGCCTTTACCAGTGCAAGAAAATGTGACGGCGGAACCGGCGCCACTTATGTTCTGCTCAGAACCAAACCGCTTTCAAAACG
>QZLA01000369.1 GCA_004796375.1 Desulfobacteraceae bacterium | reverse complement strand
TGTCGGTCCTGCGGGCCAGTTTGATCCCCGGGTTGCTCGAGACGGCCAGGCGGAATATCTCCAACCAGAGTGACACCCTCAAGCTGTTTGAGGTCGGTAAGGTGTTCTTTGCAAAAAGCACCACCGAGCTTCCGGAGGAAAGGGAAATGCTCGGCGGCGTAATCACAGGTACCCGGCAATCCCAGGCCTGGTATTCGAAAAAGGAATCCTTTGATTTTTATGATCTCAAAGGGATCTGTGAGGGGCTCTGTTCCCGTCTCAAAATTGAAGACATCGGTTATGTGCGGACCTCTGTTGAAGACCATCCCTATTACGAGGCCGGCATGTGTGCCAGTATGGTCAGCGGGGAGAAAATCATCGGCAGTCTGGGCAAAATCAGCGGTCGCGTTCTGAAAACCTATGGCATCAAGCAGGACTGTTACCTGTTCGATATCGATGTGGAAGCGCTTAAGCTTCGGGTTCCTGACAGCATCACTGCACAGCCGCTGCCCAAGTACCCCTCGATCAGCCAGGACATCACCATGATTGTGGATTCCGGGCTTGAAGTGGGACAGGTTCTTTCAACCATGCAGGAGATGGGAAAGAAGGAATCCCTGGTGGAATCGGTCTCCCTGTTTGATGTGTACGAAGGGGCGCCGCTGGCAGATGGGAAAAAGTCGATCTCATTCAGGATTATATACCGGTCAGACAGCACCACCCTTAAAGAGAAGAAGGTAAAAGGGCTGCACGCCAAGATATCCGATCAGCTGGTCAAGACCTTTAATGCCGGTCTGCCCGAATAGGCACCGGACAAGGTCATGTGCTGATCGATTTTTTCATGCAAACACTGTTCTCGAGCGTTTTATAGGGGCCATAGTTCTCGATCCGGGTGTATCCGCACTTGGTGTAGAGGGCGATGGCCTCGGGCTGCCCTTTTCCGGTTTCCAGGACGGCATGGCAGTAACCCAGTTGCGCGCCCAAGGTTTCCAGGGACGCCAGGAGCGACTTTGAAAATCCCCTGCGCCTGAAATCCTGGTGAACAAACATCCGTTTGATTTCAATGGTCGTCTCATCAACGGCTCTAAAGCATCCGCAGGCCACCGGCTGTTCCTCCAGGTATCCAACGATGGCGGTATCTATTTGCTGCATTTGGTTGTGGGGGGTATACGCCGACTGCTGCTTGCCGTAGCGGCGGTTCAGTTCCCGGTCCAGCATGGATATCAGTTTTATAAAGTTTTGGTCGGTGGTGCGGGTCTGTTTAAGTACCATGGATCTATTCTTTTTCAACTCTGAATTGTCCCAGTCTTTGCGTGTCATTATGTAGGACGGGTGGTTAAGCCCGGTGGGTTCGTAGAACTCATCATGGGTATAGGTAAACCCCAGTTTGCCCAAAAGGTGCCTCGAAGTTTTGTTTTCGGGATTGTGCCCGGCAAAAAGTCCTTCGGCATTCAGGTTTGAAAACCCATGATGTATGACGGCATCAGCAGCTTCGGTGGCATAACCATGGCCCCAGTGGGCAGAGCAGATATGAAATCCGATTTCATAGACACGGTTTTTTTCATCATAGGGCCTGAGGCCGCAGGCACCGATATGCTCACCGCTGTCAACCCTGAAGATAGGCCAGTATTGAATACCATAGGTCTGTTCAAGTTGGATTTCATGGTGGAGGCGGGCCTTGACCTGTTGCACGCTCAGCTTGCCGCGGGCATCAAACAGTCTCGTGACCCGGGCATCCCCCCATAGATGGATGGCCAGTTCAAGATCATGGTCTGTCCAGATTCCAAACCCAATCCGTTCAGTGGTCATGAAGTAGGCGTGATCTGTTTGCATATCAACCGTCTCGAAATGAATTACTATCATGAAAAATCACAGTATCGTGATTGAGTAAAGCGAAAAAATCAGAGTTTTTTTATAGCGCCGGTATGAGAAAAAATCAAGGTGTACCGCGCTATGTCATTTCCCTTTTATTTTTTAACGGTTACATCCGGATCTGTCCGGATGAATTATTCGTGTGATAAATTAAACAAATGTTTGACAAAGGTATATCTGATTGATATATTGCCAGATCGATGCGGGCATAACTCAGTTGGTAGAGTGCAAGCTTCCCAAGCTTGATGTCGCGAGTTCGAGTCTCGTTGCCCGCTCCATCGATAGGCCTTGAAACAGGCTTGAGATGATTTATTTTGTAAGAAGGGTCTTATCGATGCAGGAGCAGACGGCAGGATAAGTTCCAAGGATTGGAGTCAAGTTATGATCTGAACCGGATGAAGATTGAGTTAGATTGGTGAGGATTTGTTAAGAGTTTTTCTTAGGGAACGGGCGTCTGCCCGTTTTTGTATTTATATGGACGTGTAGTAAAAGAAAGTGGGTGGACCCGGAGAATGAGTACTTTTTCAAGCCCCGGTAATGAGGGCAACAGTTTGGCAGACAAGGTCAGAGCAGTCGCCGAACCGTTATGTTTTTCCGAAAATTTCGAACTGGTCCATGTGGAGTGCATATTCAGCAAGAAAGAGACCATTATCCGGATTTACATGGATAAGCCCGGCGGTATTAAGATTGATGATTGTGTATATGTGAGCCGCCAGCTGGGGGATCTGATCGATATAGAGATTGAAAATCTGGGTGCGTACCGACTGGAAGTATCTTCTCCGGGAATCAACCGGCCGTTGAACAAGCAGGAAGACTTTGTTCGTTTCAAGGGCCACCGGGTAAAGGTAGAAATTGATCCGCCCATTGACAATAGAAGGAAATTTACAGGCGTGATTGAGGATGTAACCGACGAGTCCATTGTGATTGCTTATGATGGAAATACTGTAAATATTCAAAGTAAACAGATCTGCAAAGCAACACTTGCTGATCAGTAATTTGGAGAATGTTGATCAATGTTTATTACAGACATTAAAAGGGTAATTGATCAGGTAAGCCGCGAGAAGGGAATTGATGCTGAGGTGCTTGTGACAACGCTGAAGGAGGCTATTATTTCAGCGGCAAGAAAAAAGCTGGGACCCAGAGCCGATATTGAAGTGCATTATGATGAGAAGACCGGTGAAGTAGAGGTGTTCCACTTCAAAGAGGTGGTTGAGGTGCTTGAAAACCCTGAAAATGAGCTGTTGATTGAAGAGGGGCTCAACTACGACCCGGAATGTGAGATCGGTGACAGCCTGGGGATCAGGATCGACACGGAAGATTTTGGAAGGATTGCGGCCCAGAGTGCCAAACAGGTCATCATTCAGAAAATGCGTGAAGCAGAACGCAATGCGGTTTATGAGAACTACATCCACAAGAAGGGCAAAATCATCAACGGTATTGTCCAGCGCTTTGACCGCGGCAGTATTATTGTGAACCTGGGGCAGGCTGAAGCCGTGCTCCGCCCGAAAGACCAGATGCCCAGGGAAAACTATAAGCGGGGCGACAGAATCCGGGCCTTTGTGCTGGATGTACTCGAAGAATCCAAGGGCGCGCAGATCATCCTGTCCAGAACCCATCCCGATTTCCTGATTGAACTGTTCAAGACCGAAGTACCCGAAGTATCCGAAGGCATTGTGACCATCAGAGGGGCGGCCCGTGTACCGGGTATCCGTTCCAAGATTTCCGTGTCCTCTTCCGATTCAGATGTGGATCCCGTGGGTGCCTGCGTGGGGATGAAGGGAAACCGTGTTCAGAATATTGTGCAGGAGCTTCGGGGGGAAAAAATCGATATTGTCCAGTGGAACCCGGATGTGGCACGATTTGTTTGCAATGCACTGTCACCGGCTGAGATTTCACGGGTAATCATTGATGAAGACAACCAGAGTATGGAGGTCATCGTTAATGATGAGTATCTTTCCATTGCTATCGGAAAGGGCGGACAGAATGTATCCCTGGCCTGTGAACTGACCGGGTGGCACCTTGAAGTGACCAGTGAAGAGGAGTACAGTCGGGAAGTCAAGCAGGGATATGATGCGATGATGAAACTGTCGGCCGTAGGATTGCCAATGGCTGAGGTTTTATTTAAAAGCGGTTATACTTCCCTTGAGGATATCCTGGAAGCCCGGGAAGAGGATATCAGCAGTGTAACTGAGCTGCCGATAGAAAAGGTTCAGGAAATGTTGGCTGAGGCCAAGGAGATTCTTGAGCAGGAAGCATATGAAGACGACCTCGATGACCAGGAAGAGGCGCTTGACGGGGATGAGATGCCCCGTGAGGCACCTGCTGCTGAGGGGGATGAAGCGTCTGATGACCTTCCGGATGATGGTGCGGCAAATGAAGAGCCGTCATCAGACGACGGGGAAGAGATATCATAAGGCTTAACCGGCGATCTGGACTGTAAATGATTAAAATGGACTTGGAATAAATAAAGAGGATTTGGGGGCAACACATGGCGAAAGTCAGGGTATATGAGTTGGCTAAAGAGCTGAATATGACAAACAAGGCGCTTCTGAACAAGATGGAAGAGATGAATATTGAAGTGAAAAGCCATATGAGTTCTCTTGAAGACAGCACCATAAAAGCCATCAGGCAGAACCTGTTTGGAAAGGGACAAAAGGAATTTGATGATGTCAAGGTCCGTCCATCCGTTATCCGACGCAGGAAAGCAAAGCCTGAAACGGAAGGTGTTGAGGAAGCATCCGAAGAATCCTTGGTTGAAACTGAAGCAGATGAAGTGCCTGTCGATGCCCCCGCAGATGCTGTGCCTGCCGATGTTGATGCTGCCGCCGAAGAACACGTCCAAGCCCAGGCAGATGAACCTGAAGCGGATATACCGTCCGTGGATCCCGTGGAAATACCTGTTGAAGATACCCCGCCTGTTGTCGAAGAAGAGGATGTAGAAGAGGAAAAATCGGTTAAAAAGTCAAAGAAAAAGTTTGAAGCTGCCAAGATTATTAAACCGATTTTAGACGAAGAACCTGTTGAAGAAGAGGTCCTGGAACCCGAATCAGAAGACGTAGAGGATATGGAAGCAGCAGCCAAGATAGTAGAAGAACCAGACGCGGAACCGGAGACTGTACAACCGGTTGAACCAATTGAGGAGATGGCGCAGCCGGATCAGGAGCCTGTATCTGAACCTGTTGAAGAGCAGGTAGCAGAACCGGCCCAGAAGGAGGAATCGGAAAAACGGGGCAAGAAGAAAAAGGCCAAAAAGAAAGCAGAACCGGCCAAAATCGTGAAGGTTGCCGATACGGCCATACTGGATAACCTGAAACGGGCCAAGGCCGCAGAAGCCGCCGGAAAGGACAATCGGGCGGCTTCCGAACCCAAACGGGAAACACCAAAACCAGACTTCAGGAAAGCAAAGCCCCAGGAGGCTGCCTCTGATAAGAAGTTCAGGATTAACGGTCTGGCCGAACCCATCGACATTCCCATACCGGCAGATGATGATCGGGCCAAGCGTAAAAAAGACAAGGTTTCAAATGATGCAGAGGCCGAAGGCCACGGCCGCAAGAAACAAAGAAAGAAAAAGGCTGTGGTGGAAAAAGAGGATCTTTACGGCGGCGGACGCGGAAGAAAAAAGCGGGGTAAAAAGGATGCCAAGGCCAAAAAGGCCAAATTCCAGAAAACCCAGATCACAACACCCAAGGCCATCAAGCGGCGGGTCAAGATTGATGAGGCCATTGAGCTGGCTGAGCTGGCCAAAAGAATGGGGATCAAGGCCAATGAGATGATCACCAAGCTCATGGGTATGGGTGTCATGGCCACGGTCAATCAGACCATCGATTTTGAAACAGCTGCTTTGGTGGCTGCTGAATTTGACTTTGAGATCGAAAAGGCCTCCTTTGAGGAGGAAAACCTGTTGAATATGGCGCCTGCAGCTGAAGATGATGCGGATATGGTCCAGTGTGCACCCATCGTTACCATCATGGGGCATGTTGACCACGGTAAGACATCACTGCTGGATGTGATCAGAAAGTCGAAAATTACGGCGGATGAGGCCGGCGGGATCACACAGCACATTGGTGCGTACAATGTGGATACCGGTAACGGCCTGATCACCTTCCTGGATACACCGGGTCACGAGGCCTTCACCGCCATGCGATCCAGGGGGGCCAAGATCACGGATATTGTTGTCCTGGTTGTAGCGGCGGATGACGGTGTCATGCCCCAGACCATTGAGGCGATCAACCACTCCAAGGCAGCAGATGTCCCTGTGGTGGTCGCGGTGAACAAGATGGACAAGGCCGGTGCTGATCCGGACCGTATCATGAGAGAGCTGGCCGAGTTTGACCTGCTGTCTGAAGAGTGGGGCGGTGATGTGATCTTTGTAAAGGTATCTGCCAAGGCCCAGACCGGTATTGATGAGCTGCTGGAGATGATTCTTCTCCAGTCCGAGGTGCTTGAACTCAAAGCCAACCCCGACCGCAAAGCCACCGGTTATGTGGTTGAGTCCAGGCTGGATACCGGAAGGGGGGCTGTGGCAACCGTCCTGGTCAAACAGGGAACCCTCAAAGACAATGAACCCATTGTCTGCGGCCTTCACCACGGAAAGATCAGGGCCATGATTGACGATACCGGGAAGCGGATCTATGAAGCCGGCCCCAGCACACCGGTTGAGATTGTCGGCCTTAACGGACTGCCCGATGCCGGGGATGAATTCACAGCCGTTGCATCGGACAAGGATGCCAAGCAGATTTCCGATCACCGCCAGCAGAAGCAGCGTGCCAAGGAACTGGCCAAGAAGAGCCGGGCCAATCTTGAAAAGATGTTCGAGAACCTGGGAACTGACGAGGCCAAGGAACTCAAGCTCATTGTCAAGGCAGACGTACAGGGTTCCATTGAAGCCCTGAGTGATTCGTTGAAGAAAATGGCCAAAGAAGAGGTGGATATCAAGATTATCCATTCGGCAGCAGGTACCATTAATGAATCAGACGTATCTCTTGCCGCTGTGTCCGATGCCATCATCATCGGGTTCAACGTCAGACCCACACCCCAGGTGAGGAAACTGGCCAAGGATGAAAACGTGGATATGCGGTTCTATGACATCATTTATGATGTGATCAACGATATCCAGGCAGCCATGGACGGCATGATGCCCTCCACCTTCCACGAGAATATCATCGGCCGGGCCGAGGTCAGGGACACCTTTGTGGTGCCCAAGGTCGGAACCATTGCCGGATGTTTTGTTCTTGACGGAAAAGTGACCCGGGGCAAGAAGGTCCGCCTGCTCAGAGATGGTGTGATCAAGTGTGATACCGAACTGTCCTCCCTGAGACGCTTTAAGGATGATGTTAAAGAGGTGGAGCAGGGGTATGAATGTGGTATCGGCCTTGAAAAGTACAATGATATCAAGATCAATGATGTGATTGAGTGCTATGAGGTCGAAGAGAGAAAATACGGAGAGTAGCCAGGCAGGTAAGTCATGAAACCGTATCCCAGATCCGAACGGATTGGTACCAAAATTCAATCCGCCATTTCAGAGCTGTTAAGCAAGAAAATGTATGACCCCAGGACCGAGATGGCCACCATCAGTTCGGTTAAGATGACCGAAGATCTCAGGGTGGCCTACGTGTATGTCACGGTATTCGGTGAGAAGAGCAAGGCCAAAGCCGCGCTTGAAGGGTTTAAGAAATCCAAGGGGTTTATTAAAAAATCCATTGCACCCAAGCTCGGTCTGAAATATATGCCTGAACTTCGGTTTATCCATGACGAATCCTTTGACAAAAGTTCAAGGATGGATGCACTGATCAAAGATGCGGTCAAGGATATCTCCGACGACTGATCCTATCGGGCAGCAGTTATGAACAGCGGAATGATCGCAGTGAACAAGCCCGAAGGGATCTCTTCGGGCCGTCTGGTCGCCTCACTCAAGAAAATCTTTGGAATCAAAAAGATCGGCCATACCGGCACCCTGGACCCTTTTGCCAGCGGTCTGATGCTTTGCGGGATCAACAAGGGAACCCGGCTGAGCCGGTTTTTTCTTGACGGTTCAAAACGATACCGGGCAAGGGTGTGTCTTGGTGTTGAGACAGACACCCAGGATTTGACCGGAACCGTGACCCACCGCACCGGCCTCGAAGGGCTTGAGCTGACAGAGGAAATCATTCACAATGCCGTGGCAGAGTTCAGCGGTAAGCAGCGGCAGGTGCCGCCGGTATATTCTGCATTAAAGCATAAAGGCAAACCCCTCTATCAGTATGCCCGGGAGGGAAAACCGGTGACCAAGCCGCCCCGTGAGATCGAAATTTATGAGATCCGGTTGGAACATGTTCAGCTCCCCTATATAGATATTGATGTGTACTGCTCCTCAGGCACCTATATCCGTACCCTGGGCAGTGATATCGGTCGCAGTCTGGGGACAGGCGCCCACCTGACCCGGCTGTGCCGGACACAGACCTGCGGGTATTCACTGACCGGGGCATGCACACTGGACGACCTTGAATCCATGCACCGGGAGGATGCTTTTAGAAAGATCACTCCTTTGGCCGAAGCCGTCAGTTTTCTTCCGGCGGTCCGGATAGGCCCGGAGCTGGTGAGAAAAGTCCGGTTCGGCCAGCGCCTGACCCTTTCAGATATTTTCAATCAGGACACAGGATCCGATAACCGTCAGGGTGATGAGCCGATCCGGCTGCTGACACCTGAAGGGGATCTGGCTGCCATTGTTCAGTGGGATGACAATGTTCGAGAGTATAATTATTCTTGTGTTTTTACGGAATAATTGATATTATCACGTTTTGTTTAGCGAAGATGTGAGGCGGATTTAGATCCTTTGGTCTGAATGGAATATCGGATCCCTGTATCGAAAAAAATCCTTCCTGAAACACATCGTGTTTTTTATTCCAAATTAAAGGAGTTCTATCGTGGTTTTGTTAGCAGAAAACAAAGAGGAGATGATTGAAAAATTCAAGCTCCACGAGTCAGACACCGGCTCACCGGAAGTCCAGGTGGCCATCTTAACCCATCGTATCAGTTACTTGACCGAACATCTCAAGGAACACAAAAAAGACCACCATTCAAGAAGAGGTTTGCTGATTCTTGTCGGTCGTCGCAGAAGTCTTCTGGACTATCTGAAGAAAAAAGATGTCGAAAGATATCGGTCCCTGATCGACAAACTCGGACTTAGAAGATAGAATGTCACATCGCCGGTTTCCTGCTACTCGTTCTGCAGGAACCGGCATTTTTATTTTAACCCGGCGGCAATCTGTGGGAAGTCGATTAAATAAGTTCGCACATGTGTCATCAACACAACGTATCTCCCAATGCTTGATGACAGATCTGCGGGTTTATTATTTATAGACTTTCCACGTTGGTTTTCCGCTTTTTGTATTTTTAGGAGTTGTTATGGAAAAGATTTGCAGCACGGTATTGAATGGTACACAGTTCAGTATCAGTTCAGGAAAAGTGGCCAAACAGGCCTCCGGTTCCGTAGTCGTGCAGTATGGAGAAACCATTGTACTTGTCACAGCAGTGGCTTCAAAGGATCCCAAGGAGGAAATCTCCTTCTTACCCCTGTCAGTGGAATATCAGGAGAGAATCTATGCGGCCGGCAGGATTCCGGGAAACTATTTCAGACGGGAGATCGGTCGTCCCAGCGAGAATGAGACATTGACCGCCCGGCTCATCGACCGGCCCATCCGTCCCCTGTTCAAAGAGGGGTATAATTACGAAACCCAGGTGATCGCAACGGTGCTTTCCACGGACAAGGAAAATGATCCGGGTATCCTGGCCATGGTGGGGGCATCTGCCGCCCTTGAGATATCAGACATTCCCTTTGACGGCCCCATTGCCGGCGTTAAGGTGGGACGGGTGAATGGTGAGCTGATCGCCAACCCCACTGCCGCTCAGATGGCTGAAAGTGATATCGAGCTGATCGTTGCCGGGTCAAAGACCGGTGTGGTCATGGTTGAGGGCGGGGCAGACATCGTGTCTGAGCAGGATATGCTGGATGCGATATTTTTCGGTCATCAAGCCATGCAGCCGATTATCGATCTCCAGGTGGAACTCAAGGCGGCTTTAGGTAAACCCAAAAAAGAATTTGTTCCCGTGCCGGTGGACGAGGCACTGCAGACCAAGGTGTTTGACCATGCCTGGGATAAGGTTAAAGAGACGGTCCGGATCAAAGACAAAATGCAGCGTCAGGAGGCTCTGTCCGCATTGAAGAAGGAGACCGTGGAAGCTGTCCAGGCACAGGATCCTGAAGCGTACCAGGACCGGACCGGTGACATCAAGGACCTGTATTCATCCTGCGTGAAAAAAGTCTCCCGCCAGATTGTCCTTGAAGAGGGAGAGCGTATCGACGGCCGGGCATTTGATGAAATCCGTCATATTGACTGCCAGGTGGGTTCACTGCCAAGACCCCACGGTTCTGCACTGTTTACACGGGGCGAGACCCAGGTGCTCGGCGTGATGACCCTTGGGTCGGGCATGGATGAGCAGCGGATTGAAACCCTTTCAGGGAATGAAGTCCGGCGGTTTATGCTCCACTACAATTTTCCGCCCTTTTCTGTGGGGGAAGTCAAACGACCGGGCGGACCCAGTCGTAGAGATATCGGTCATGGAAACTTGGCCAGCCGGGCCCTTGAGCGCATTATTCCTCCCCATGAGGAATTTGAGTACACCATCCGCCTGGTGGGCGAGGTGATGGAATCCAACGGCAGCTCTTCCATGGGAACGGTATGTGCCGGCACACTGGCCCTGATGGACGGCGGGGTGCCGATCAAGGCACCGGTTTCCGGGATTGCCATGGGGCTGGTCAGTGATGAAAGCCGTACGGCCATTCTGTCGGACATCCTGGGTGATGAAGATCACTTTGGTGATATGGATTTCAAGGTGGCCGGTACCCGGGAAGGGATCACCGCGCTTCAGATGGACATCAAGATCAAGGAATTGTCCAAGGAGATCATGGAACGGGCACTGGAGCAGGCCAACCGCGGCAGAATCCACATCCTGGACACCATGCTCCAGACACTGGAGAAAAGCCGTCAGGATCTCTCCCCCCATGCACCCAAGATCGTGAGTATTCAGATCAATCCGGACAAGATCCGGGATATCATCGGCCCGGGGGGTAAAATGATCCGCTCTATCCAGGCCGATACCAATACGACCATTGAGGTGGATGATTCCGGGCTGGTGAAGATTGCGGCAGAAAACCAGGAAGATTCGGACAATGCCGTTAAAATGGTTTCCGATATCGCTCTGGATCCCGAAATCGGTGAGATCTATGAAGGAGCGGTTGTCAAGATCATGGACTTTGGCGCCTTTGTCAATATCAAGTCCGGTACCGACGGTCTGGTGCATATTTCAGAATTGGCGGATTACCGGGTGAAAAAGGTGACCGACGTGGTCAATGAAGGGGATGTGATCAGGGTCAAGGTGCTTGATATCACCCGGGACGGAAAAATCAAACTGTCTTTGAAAGCCGCAAAGGAAGATGAGCAGCAATAACCGCTTCTCGATCTGTCCGCTGGCCAGCGGGAGCAAGGGCAACTGTGTGCTCATCCGCTCGGCGGAATCCAGAATACTTGTGGATGCCGGCCTGTCCGGCATCCAGATAGAAAAGCGTCTTGAAAGAATCGGTGAGGATCCGGCAAAGATTGATGCCATCATCATCACCCACGAACACTCCGATCATATCCGGGGGGCAGGGGTTCTGAACCGCAGGTATCAGATCCCTGTCCACATTACTGACAAAACCCTCAGGGCTGCGCCGGATATCGGTAAAATCAGTGACCCGGTCCTGTTTGAATGCGGCCGGTCCTTCCAGATCGGCCGGATAAAGATCGAGCCGTTTTCCATCTCCCATGATGCCCAGGATCCAGCAGGCCTGACCTTTTCCCTGAACACTAAGAAGATCGGGGTGGCCACGGATATGGGGGTGGTAACCGCCCTGGCCAGACAGCACCTGAAAGATTGCGCCGTACTCTATCTTGAAGCCAATCATGATCCGGAAATGCTCATGAACGGGCCCTACCCGTGGCACCTGAAGCAGCGGATCAAGTCCAGGACGGGACATCTTTCCAATCCGGACTGCCGGGATTTCTTAAAGGAGATTGCCCCGAATAACCTGAAGCACGTGATCCTGGCCCACCTGAGCGAAGAAAACAATATCCCTGAAAAGGCGGTCCAGACCGTCAGGCAGGGACTGAATTCATATTGTATATCCATAGATGTGGCCATGCCCCATGAACCGGGGAATATCGTGGACATTGAATAAGGAGTGTATCATGAATGCGGTTCTTGAAGCGTTGCAGTTCAGGCATGCCTGTAAAAAGTTTGACCCTGAAAAGAAGATTTCAGATGCCGACCTGGGGATGATCCTCGAGTGCGCCCGGCTATCACCCAGCTCTTTCGGAATGGAGGCCTGGAAGTTTCTGGTTCTTCACTCTGAAGGGATCCGGAAAAAACTTAGGCCGGCATGCTGGGATCAGCCTCAGATTACGGACAGCAGCCATGTGATCGTTATCCTGGCCCGCCCATCCGTGATTCACCCCGAAAGTCCCTATGTCCGGAAAAATTTTGAGCGAAGAGGATTGCCCGAGGAGATGACCAGCGCCTATATTGACCGGTATAAAGCCCACATGGATGTCGAAGTGTTCCCGGTCATGTCCGATTATGCATGGTGCTCCAAGCAGTGCTATATCGCCCTGGCCAACATCATGACTGCGGCAGCATCCCTCAGGATCGATTCATGCCCCATCGAGGGGTTTGAGAAACAGCAGGTGGAGCAGGTTCTGGACATCGATACATCCACTTACCAGGTCGCGGTCATCGTGGCCCTGGGGTATCGCCTGGGTGAACAGACCCCCCGGCGGCGTCAGGACACCCGGGACATTATCGAACATATCTGACAATCAGGCATTGAATGAGGTCAATGATTCATTGACACGCTGTGATGCGGCATTGCCGATTTCAAGCAACCGTTCCGGGGGCATGCCCACGTAAGGGATGGCCTCGCTGTCCTCAAATCTGGACTTAAGCGGAATCAGGCCGTACCCCGAATGGCGGGACAGAACAGACGCCAGGTGGATCACCAGGGCTTCCGTCGGTGTCTGGTCGCTGATCACTTTATACTGTCCGGCAGCGCTGATGAAGTCCTGAGGGAATTCCCAATGCTCGAGTATCGAGCGGGTCAGTTGAGGGGAAAACCGGGAGGTGACCCGGATAATCTCCTGGGCGCTGAACGGATTATTCTTTTCCAGCATTTCGCCGATGACACGGAGCAGCAGGGTCTGACCGATATTGTGCACCAGGCCCATGGTGAAATACTTCTCAGGCGGAGAGATATTCATCTCCAGAGCGATGCTCCCCGCATTGCATGCCGTGGCCAGGGAATAGAGCCACAGCTTTTCCAGCATCCCTTTGAACATCTTGTCCCGGGTCTTGTACAGGCTTTGATTGGCAATGGTCATGACCAGGGTCTGTATCTCTAAGGTGCCTAAACGGACCACTGCATCGGCCGCTGAATTGATATGTGCACTGGTATGGTAAAAGGCGGAGTTGGCAATGGAGAGGATTTTAGCACAGATCACGGCATCGGTTTCAATGATGGCGGCAAGGTCCTCTGCATCGGAACCGGTGTCCTGGGTCACCTGTTCAATTTTTCTGACAATATCAGGCAGGACCGGCAGGAGGATCCGGCCGGAATGGATCCGTTCGATCAGGAGGGTCACAATCTCCTCAACCGTCTGCTGGGCCTGCACATTATCATTAGCCATATCCGGAAGCGATAGCAGGTTGGCCTTTTTATCCAGATAATCCAGGGCCTTGGTCAGATTATCAAAGCAGCCGTCATCAAAATCTTCGAATTTAAAGGTCAGCAGCGGTTTGTCTCCGTCATTCCCGATGTGGGTCAGGCGTGCCGTTGCAATATGGGGGTGGATATCATCGATCAGTCCGCCGGAGATCATTTTGAGGTTAATCTCCACCCGCTGAAGGTCATTTACCTCCATTGTTTTGCTGCAGAAACAGGAAAACCCCTCCAGAGAGATCTCATGGTATTTGGCCATTTTGAAATCGGTCCGGTCCAGAAATTTGACATAGGTGGGTTTATCAACCGTAAACCAAGGTGTGACAGATTTGTCTGCACTCATGGGATTGTCCTTTTAGATTGAGTTCGTGTGTATTACTGCTGGATCTGGGTTTGAAATATGAATCGTATTTTATCAGACAATCATTGATTATGCACTGTTATTTTTTCCTTTTCGAGCAGGTGATAGTACTCACCTTTCAACCGGGTCAACGCATCATGGGAGCCCTTTTCCCGAATCACCCCGTCCCGCATCAGGTAGATGGTGTCACAGTCACGCACCGTGCTCAGCCGATGGGCAATGATGATGGATGTTCGTGATTTCATCAGCCGGCTGACCGCATCATGGATCTTGATTTCCGATTGTGAATCCATATAGGAGGTGGCCTCATCAAAGATAATCAGGTCCGGGTTGACAGCAAACGCCCGCGCGATGCATACGAGTTGTTTCTCACCTGAAGACAGGGGGCGGCCACCCTCATGGATCAGTGTATCAATCCCCTGGTGCCGCTCGAATAAAAAGTCGCAATTGGCATGTTTCAGGGCCTGGGCCAGTTGATCATCCGGGACGTCCGGGAGGTCGGATTGGATATTATCACGGATCGTTCCGGAAAACAGGACAGGATCCTGCATGACCATGGCGGTGCGCTGCCGGATATCATTCATTGAAAATTCGCCCTGATCAATGCCATTGATCAATATTCTGCCTGCCCCGGGGATATAAAATCCGTTCAACAGGTTGATGATGGTGCTTTTGCCGGAACCGGTCTGGCCGACAATGCCGATGGATTGCCCGGCCGCAAGTGAGAAACTGATATCATGAAGCACCGGCTGCCCCTCGGTATAGGCAAATGACACCCGGTCAAATTCGATGGTCCGTATCGATTCCAGGGCGGCTTGCCCCGGGGTGATCCGCCGCAAAGGGGCGGGTTCCTGCTCCAGTATGGTAATGATCCGCTCACCCGAAGCCAGGGCGTTCTGGAGAAGACTGAACTTTTCAGACAACTCTCTTAACGGTCTGAAAAACAGTTTGATGTAAAACAGGAAGGCCACAAGTTCACCAATGGTCAACTGAAGGCGGGTGACCTCAACAGATCCGCCATAGATCACAATGGCCACGCCCACAACACTGAGAAAGGAGATAAAGGGCATGAAAATCGCAAACGCCCGGATCTGATACATGCTGGCATGGAAATGCTCGGTGTTGAGACGATCGAATTTCCGGTTGAACAGTTTTTCAGAGGCCATGGTCTGGATGACGCTGACACCGGTGAGTGTTTCTGCAAACATGTGGTTGATCTCTGCAATCTTCTGGCGGATGGTCCTGAATGCCTTGCGGATGAAGACCGATGACACGGCTATACTGATGACGATGACCGGAATAATCATGGATGCGTAAAGGGCCAACTTGAGGTTCATGATAAACAGGGCGGTAAACACGCCGGCCATGAGGATCAGGTCTTTGAAAATGAATACCAGGATGGTGGTGAACATCTCATTCATGTTTTCCACATCACCGGCCACCCTGGAAACCAGCCGGCCGCTGGTATTATTGTCGAAGAAGGGAACGGCAAGTCCCGTCATATGTTTGAACAATGTGCATCTCAGGTTCAGGATAATTTTCTGGCCGGTATATTCCATGAACACGGCTTGGAAAAAATCGATCACCAGGGTCAGGATCAGGACCGCGGCGAAAATCATTGCAAACTGCGTGAAGCCGGCGATGGATATCCCAAAGATCCGGATACCTGAGCGGTGGTCCATGGGGAGAATAAATCCGTCAATGGCCAGTCGGGTAAACCAGGGGATGAGCAGATCCAGAAAGGTGATCAGCAGGATCAGTGCACAGCAGGCGGCCAGCATCCACCGATAGGGCCTGATAAAGGGCCAGATCCCCTTGATGAGCCTGAGATTGGCCAGCTTGACTTCAGCTTCCTGGGTGTTGAGTTCAGGATCCATGCGCCTCCTGAAATTGCTGAACGGTAAAAGATGTCCGGTAAAAATGGCTGCCGGTCATCAGAGCATCATGATCTCCCTGGTGGGTGATCCGCCCCTCTTCAAGGACAAGGATCCGGTCGCAGAAGGACAGTGCAGACATCCGGTGGGAGATGATGATCATGATACGCCCGGACCCGTGCTGTTGGAGTGACTGGATAATGGCGGAAGCCGTCTGGGTATCCACCTGGCTGATGGGATCATCCAGGATCGTGACCGGTTTGTCCTGGATCAGGGTCCGGGCCAGCGTGATTCTCTGCTTCTGCCCGCCGGAAAGGGTGATTCCCTTCTCGCCAATCAGGGTGTCCAAGCCGTCAGGCATCTGGCGGATGGTCTCTGAGAGCTGACATACTGAAAGGATATGGTCCAATCGGTCGCTGGAAAAGGACCGGCCCATCAGGATGTTTTCCCGGATGGTGCCTGAAAACAGGAATGGCTCCTGGGGCATGAACGCCACCATCTCCCTTAGGGTGTCGAGCTCCATGGCAGTGACTGCGGTATCATCCAAGCGAAGGGTGCCGCGGGTGGTATCGAATATTCTGGGAATTAACTGGACCAGTGTGGTTTTACCGCTTCCCGGCGGACCGCTGATACCGGTCACCGACCCGAACGGGATGTCAAGTGTAATATCGGACAGCAATGGCTTGTCCGGATCATATCCAAAATCCACCCGGTCGAAAATAATCCGTTGAAAGTGCTTCCGGGTGTCTGGTTTTGAATGGTCCGGTCCAGGTGTCGTGCTGTCTTGCCGGGGGCTCTCCACCATTGGCCGGGCGTCCAGCAGGGCGTTGATGCGTTTGAGGGAAGCCAGGCCGCGTTGAATCAGGTTGGTCATCCATCCAATGGCGATAATCGGCCATGCCAGGATGCCGAGGTATTGGGTAAACGCCACCAGTTCACCCGGGGAGATCTGGTGGTCCATGACCAGGACACCACCGTAAAACAAAACGATTCCGGTGGAGAGGTTAAAGAAGAATCCCATCAACGGCCTGAAAAATGCGGTTACCGTTGCCCGCTTGAGGTTTTTTTTAAAGTAGTGCTCGGAATAGCGGGCCACTTTGGTGCCGACAGCGGCCTCAAGGTTGAATAATTTGAGGACTCGGATGCCGGAAAATCCTTCTCGGATCAATTCGGTCAATTCAGAATAGGATTCCTGGGCACTGGTATGGAAGGCATGCATTTTTCTGCCCAGGTAACGGATCATGAAACTGAGCAGCGGCATGGGTAAAAGTGCGGCCAGGGTCAGCTTGGGGTTCATCCAGAGCATGATCGCAATGCTCGCCGTACCCAGGAGAAGCGCATCGGTCAGGGCAATGATTCCCATGCCGAAGGCCATGCGGATATGGTTGATGTCACTGGTGGCGTGGGCCATGATATCCCCGGTTTTTACCCGGTTGAAATAATGCTGATCCAGGGTCAGGATATGGGAGTAGAGGTGCTGTCTGATCCCTTTTTCAAGATCCCGTGCACTGCCCATGAGTAATATCCGCCAGAAATACCGCAAAACAGCCATGACCAGGCCCAGGACAACAATGAAAAGAACCTGGTGAACCAGGATATCATGGGAGAAATCCGATTCTGCCAGGATATCTACGGCCTGTTTGATGATATGGGGTATGGCCAGCTGTGTGCAGTCTACGATGATCATACACAGGATCCCCAGGATGATTTTGCCCAGGTTTTTCTTGAAATATGGGAGTATCAGTTGCACCGAAAGAACATCCTTTTCATTCAGGAAGCCATTTCGGCCAGGCACTGGTCCAGGGCCTCAAGAAAGTGGTCGATCTGATCCCGGGTGATCACCAGGGGCGGGTCGATCCGGATGACGGGGTGGCCCGGACGCTTGGCCGTGATGATACGATGGGTGTTCAATAATCTTTCAGCCAGTCGAACCACCCAATCGTCCGGGGTCCGGGAATCAAAGGAGATGCTCAGGATCAGTCCCTTGCCACGGATGTCACGGATCACGGGGAATTTTTCACCCAGGTCTTCAAGTCGGGTTTTAAGATATTGTCCCATGGAGCGGGCCTGCTCCGGTAAGGTGACGCGCTTCATTACGCGAATCACCTCTGCGGCAACGGCAGCGCCCAGGGGATCGTTCTGGTGAGACTGGGAATAATAAAACCGGTTGGCCTCCAGGCGGCCGGCGGCTTCTTTTGTCATTGCAATGGCAGACACCGGGTATCCGTTGCCAAGGCCCTTGCCCATGGAGACAATGTCGGGCTGGATATCATAGTGTTGAAACCCGAACCATTTCCCGCTCCTTCCCATACCGGTGGTGATTTCGTTAACCTGGACATGGCCGTCTCGTTCCTTGACCTGCTGTGCGATGGTCCGGATCAGGCCGTTGGGCGGAAATCTGACCAGACCGGAGGCACTGCCCGGCTCAAACACAAACCCGCTGATTCGGTCAAAATCAACCGCGTCAAACACGGGGCAGGCGGGGTGGCACGCATCAGTATGGTCACAGTTTTGACAGGGTTCCCAATTCAGGAGGGTCCACTCGGTTTCCGGTTTTGTCCCTGAGGAACCGTAGGAACCGAGGAAGGAATCATGCAGGGTGAGCAGCATGGGCTTATCGGATAGGGATTTCAAGGCTTTTACCCCGAATTCCACGGCCTCGCTGCCTGAACATAAAAATACCGATTTTCCATTTTCAAATCCGGCAATATCCAGGATCTGTTCCGATGCCTGCTCGATCACCGGATGAGCATAGCAGTAGCCGGTGTGGCAAATGGTCCTGGCCTGGGTTTCCATCGCCTGCACCACTTCAGGATGGCAGTGTCCCAAGGGGGTGCACCACACCCCGGATTCAAGATCCAGAAAGGCCTGCCCGCTGCTGTCATACACATAACAGCCGGACGCCTTTTCAATGCGGTCCAGCTTCAGCTCGTGTCCGATACTCCAGAGAATATGTTTCATCAGGTGTTCACCAGTGCTTTCATAATCGTCACGTCAAAGGGAAGATGGGTAAAAGATTTGGTCTGCTCTTCCACAAATCCGAATTTTTCATACCAGGTTTTGAGTTCCTCCTGCCGGGCGATAATGCCGATACTGAGCATCCTGGCATTCAGTGCCCGTGCCCGGTTGAAGATGTGCTCGACGAGCATGCCCCCGTAACCTTTGCCCCGGTACTGGGGCAGCACACACAGCCGTTCCAGATAGCAAATATCCTTATCGGCCTGTTCAATCCCGCCGCACCCCAAAGGCGTATCATTCCGGGTCAGCAGATAATAGGATACGCCTCGGATAAAATCTTTTTCAATCCATTCATCGGTGCAGTTGGACGGGTGTTTGGGACAGTTTTCACGGGTCAGTTTGAACCGCATGGCCACATCCTGATAGGATTTTTTAATGATCCCGGTTAGCAGCCGGGTGTCACTGACCGTGGCCTGGCGGATCTCAAATGTGTCCTGGATTCTGACAGGTAGCAGTTCCTTTTTGAACAGGACCTTGTGATCCCCCTCACGGTTGTAATCCAGCCAGATGGGGATCCCGTCCTCTACGGCCTGGCCCTCCAGCAGGGTAAACCCCATGCTCCGGTGGAATGTGATGGAAGTGGTGTTCACCGGGGAGGTGCAGGACTGGACGATGGTCCGGTTTTCTTCCAGGCATTTTTGGAAAAACCGCTCATACAGGGTGCTTCCGATACCGCTTCTCCTGTAATCGGGATGAACCCCTGCAAAGTGTATGTATCCCTGGTTGATCATGCTCTGGGAAAAAAATCCGATGAGAAACCCGATCAGCCGGTCCTGATCATGCACAACAAATGAGGTATTGCCAAAATGATTGAGAAACAGGCGGGGCACACTGGTTGTCAGATCCCTGTCTCCCCACCAGGTGGTCATGGCCATAATGATGTCCGGATGGTCGGATGGTAGTGCATGTCTGATGATCATGGGGTAGTGCCTCATGGTTACAATTGTATACAAGATGAATTCGTTTGGTGTATTGATCGAATTCAATCTGAAGACCGGAAGGATCCCGGAGCGATGTCAAACCGGTACGCCTGTTTAGCCATAAAGCCAAACCGGACCGTGAAAGTCAAGAGCAAAATTAAAAGTGACAGGTCAGCTCCAGGCTGAAACGGTCTTCATTACGGAACGGATAAAGGAGGCTGTCCCGGTGGCGGGAGGTGAAAATGCCAAGACCGGCTTCGATCTGGATCCAATCGGTCAGATCATAGGTGAGGCGCAGCAGGTTGAACAGGTCATGATCCTGGAGATGAAAGAATGTGGTGAATTCCAGTTTCAGGGTCTGGTTTAGGAAATCTTTGGACAGGGTGCTGTAAAATGCGGTTTCATTTTCCCGGTATAGATGATCTGCCAGTGGTGTGTCTATGATTTGGCGATGGCTGCATTCAAGACTCAGTGATAACTGATCATTGCTCAGATACTCCACACCGGCTGCAACATCCAGGAGGGTGGCCTCTTCCTGGCAAAACCTGCCCATGCTGTCGATGTTTTGTACGGGGTGGTCATGTTTCCAGGCGGCTTCAATCTTGTAAAGAAAGTTGGACCTGGCCAGATTGATATCACCGCCAATGGCGGTAAAGGGTAGGAAGGTCCGGGTAAGAATCCGCGTTGAGCCCGTTGGAACAGGTGCTTCATCCAGGATACCGCTGTTGTCGTAAAACCGTCCGGCCAGAAGTGAAAAATCGGTTTTTCCTATGGTGTGCGCATACCGGATGCCGGTTTCAATATCACCGAGTTCCAGGTGGTCGGTACGGTAAAACACCGGATCCGATACACCGGTAGGGATATGGTACCGGTTGCCGATTTCAGGCACCCGGTCCGGTTCAGGAGCCGGACTCAGATAGAAAAAGAGATTGCCCCTGTCAGAATACAGGTCCAGTGCGGCCATGTATTGACCGGAACGTGAGTCCTCAATCCTCGTAAACATGAAATCGGTCAGATCCCTGGGTGACACCAGATCGGTGACCACACTGGCGTCCGCTTTACCCCATATGGTTATTTTCTTGCCCAGGGTCAGGCTGAGCCGGTCATACCCGGCTTGAACATACCACTCCCTGATTTTTCCGGTCAGTTCCCCCACCCGCGAGGGGGTGGTATATCGGTGGTCATCCGGCCAGTGCATGAACAGTTTGCCGTCAAACCGCATAAACAGGTTGCCCTGAAACAGGTGCTCAAATTCATGCCGGTACCAGGTGGTGTGGGTGACCATTTCAAACGGATCCGGGGCACTGGCCGCTTCGGAACCATTTTGGGAAACCGGTCTCTGGACCGCCCAGGACAGCTGCTGTCCCAGCGAACACTTGGAGTGATTTTTCAAAACAGAAAAAAAGGAGGCGTTTGCTTCCGGGGCCGGTAGCTCTTCAAAAAGCTCATCCTCCATTTCCAGCGCGTCATCCGGGTCAAACAGGCTGCCTGAGCCGGAGGAAGGCAGGCCATCTGCACTCACGGGGCCGGGAAGGAAAATCCATATCACGGCTATAATCAGGCAGACAGACGCCCAAAGGGGTCTATTTAAATCATCACACCGCATCGAAAAGATCAGTCCACCAGGTTCTGCTGGTACCCCTTCAGGTTCATCTCCCGGAATGCACCGTCGGTCAGCGTCCGCTGGGTTAAAAAGTCATCCTGAACCGGCCGGTTCAACCGGATGTTTTCATAAGACAGGACCGTGCGGCGCCGGGTCTGGATATTGAAGACAATAATCTGCCGCGGAACCAGGATGTCATCAATGGTATCGATCTTCCGGTAGTAGATTTTTTTGAACTTTTTCCCCTGCCGGTTGAACAGGACCGATTTGAGAACAATAAAGCGCTTTTTATCCACCCAGTCCATCACCTTGGAATAGTTGCTTTTTCTGGCCCGGCTCATGACTGGGATTGATTCGACCACCCAGCAGTCGCTGTTCTGGTATACTTCACTGCCCAGAATTTTGTAGGTGTAATCCTCCAGGTGAATACTTTCCATATCCTCATAACTAAACTCTGTGCCGAAAAAGCTGCCGGTTTTGGGTTCATCCTCATTTCCGGAAACGATCCGTTTGACTTTTCCCAGGGCAGACAGGTAGAGCCACTGGTCTGTATCTTTGCCTTTTTGCTCATAATCATACTGAAGAAATCCAATTCCCTTTTCGCCGGCCGGTTCCAGTATGATGGTAACGGTTTTATGGTCCTTCTCCCGGGGGCCGTAATCCTTTCTGACCATGTCCATGACCTTGACCCGCGGGGTTTCAGTGCATTTGAGTTTGCCGCCGCTTTTTGCCATGGTGCACGAGGAGAGCCGGACACGGGAGATCTCAGTGGTCCCGTCGTTACGGTCCAGGACCTGCTGCATGATGGACCGGGCATCGTCACACCAAACCGGGTAAATCCACAGGATGGAGAGAATGATGGTTAAAGGGATCGTCAGTTGCTTGCCTTTCATAATGGACTCCTAATCGGTTGAATGGATGTGCCTGGGGGGGTGAATGTGCTGCCCCCGGTTGGAAAAATCAAGGTGGAATACCCGGCACAGGGCCGGGAGGAGAAACAGATCACAAATGAGCGCGGACATTACGGCAACCGCTGCAAAGATGCCGAAATGGCTTAACCCGTTGTGAAACGACAGCAGGAAGACCAAAAAACCCGCAGACAGGATCAAAGAGGTAAAACTGATGGCCTGACCCGCCTCCCTGAGCGCATGAACAACCGCCGTGCCGATATCCTTTGATTTTTCAATTTCTAATCGGAAATGGGTCATGAAGTGAATGGTATCATCCACGGCCAGCCCGATAATGATCGGTGCAATCAGCAGGGTGTCCGCATCCAGGGGGACGCCGAAAAACCCCATGAGCCCGAAGCTGGCCAGTATGGGAAAGAGGTTGGGCGGCAGTGAGACAATACCGGCTTTCCAGCTTCCAAGAACCAGAAACAGCACGATGGAGATCACACCCAGGGCCAGGGAAAAACTTTTAATCTGTGACCATGAGATATAGTCGAGCATGATGGCCAGAAGGGCCATATTACCGGTCAGGGTAATTTCCAGGCCGGGATATTTTTGCTTGAGCGGTGCAAACCGCTGTTCAATGAAGTGCTGTACCTCTTTCATCATTGCCATGGCTTCTACAGACCCCACGTTCAAGGCATTCAACCCGATCCGGGATCGCTGGTAATTGTCCGAGACCAGCCGCCGGCGGTCATCCGGGTTGGCATTGGAGAACAGGAACAACACCTGGGCCAGGACTGCGGGATCTGATGGAATGACATATTTTGAGGGGTCATCATTGTTCAATGCCTTGAATGAGTCCTTGACCACATTGGCCAGGGACATGGTCAGGGTGACCTTGTCCCGGTGCTCGGTTTCAAGATGGGTCTGAAGTGACTGTACGGCAACAAGCACATCGGGGTCCTTCATGGCATCCGGGACCTTGAAATCCAGCATGATCTCCATGTTGGTGGTCCCTCCCAGGTGCCGGTCCACCAGGGTATAGGTGTCCCTCAGCGGCAGCCCCTCCTTGATAATCTCCACGAAATTGGAGTCGATCCTGAGCTGCAGGAATCCATAGGTCAGGAAAATGGCCACTACGGAAAAGATACCGATGACCTTTCCCGGGTGCTGGATGCTCACCCCTTCAATACGCTTGATCCACCCTAGGATCAGGTGATCCCTGTCACGGTCCTGCTGCTTTGGAACCGGTGCCCAGACATCCAGCATCACGGGCAGAAGAAAAACGGTGAAACCAAATGCCAGACCCACGCATACCGCCGCAAAGATACCGAAAAAAACGATGGGCTTTAACGGGACCAGGACCAGTGACATCAGCCCGATGGCTGTAGTCAGGCTGGTGAGCAGGCAGGCCAGGCCGGATTTTTCCATGACGGCAGTCAAAGCGGCCTCATGGTTAAGATTCCGGTTCCGAAAGAACAGGTATCCTGACAGGATATGAACACTGTCAGCGATCCCGACCGAGAGGGCCAGAAAGATGATGACCTGGATCATTGCACTCATGGGAACACCGAGCCATCCGATGATACCCATGACCCAGATAATGGTCAGGACAATGATTACCACAGGCCAGACAACGGCTGAAAGCGACCGGAACAGCAGCCAGAGAACCAGGGCGATCAATGAGATGAGCAGCAGCATGAGGCGGCCCATATCCTGTAGTACGGCCGTGGCAAAAAAGTCCATGAGAATCGGATTGCCCACCGGGTGGAACTCCAGGCTGCCGCTGTATTTTTCCTGCTCGAGCACGGATTTCAAGGCCGCTACAAAAGGGGTGTATTCCTTGATGTCCGATTTTTCCATCCGGACATGATCAGGCGGGTTTTCCGTGGCATTGCCAATTTGACCCCCGGTACCCGGATCATCCACCGGATCGGAGTCGAACAGATCTTCATCCGTATCAAACACGGTGGTGCCTGTGTTATCTTCAAGGCTATCCGGGATTTCGGCACGCCGGGCATTGAAATCGGTCCTGAGGATGATGCCGCCGTATTCTGAGTTTTCGGACAGGTAGCGCCGGGGATAGTCCGGGTGCTTCAGACCTTTTAACCGGAGCAGTTCCCGTTCCATTTCAGTGGCCGGCAGGGTATTGCCGATGAAGTTCCTTGAAAACAGGTTGTTATCATGGGCTTCCAGGTATTTGACATTGATCAGGGATTTGACCTCGGTAATGTGATCCAGGGGATGCGCCGTATCAACCGGGAGGCCGAGCCGGTATTCGGTCAGCTCCCTGTGGACCCCCTGCAGTGCCTCTAATGACCGGTGTGAGAATATATCTCCATCCCTGGCGCGGTAAACAATATATACATATTCATCTGAACCGAAATGGGATTTGAAGGTGTCGTAGGCCATTTTGACCGGGTCATCTTCCCGGAAATAGGATTCCAGGGATTCATCAATGACCACCCTGCCGGCCCCAATGCCCAGCACCAGGGTCATGAACAGGACAAACAGGGGAAATATCCACTTTCTACGACGCAGTCGGCCGGGCAGATTTCCAAAAAACAGGTTGGTGTTTTGCAGCGCTTGGTTTTTCATATCCGCTTCCTGAAATAGAATCATAAGATAGGCGCATATTAACCAAAGGAATTGTAATTATCACCATCCAAAAGGATGGAAATTATCGGGTCAAGCCGGATGACAGTCTGGCTTGGATTTTTTTTTCCATATCCTGGATAATCACGCTCATAGTTCTGCTCTCACGCACCGGTCCCGAGTTGTTCCAGCCTGTCTGGAGCGCTCTTTTCCGGATTTCCCTGAACTGGGTCAGGGAATCGACCAATGATTCCCATGCCATTAATTTTTGCAGGATATGGCGTTCTTCGGAAGTCAGGTCGCAGGAGGTGTCAATACGCTGTCCGGTGCTGGTCTCAATAATCATGTATGGTCCTTAGGTTACGTTCATCCAAGGGTGCCCCTTGGCTATATTATGCCGATGTTCATGGCTTTGGCAACAGCTTCCCCCCGTCTTTTCACATCCAGCTTTAAAAACAGCCGGCTGGCATACCAGCGGACCGTGTTGACCGATAAAAAAAGAGTGGATGCAATTTCCCTGTTTGAAGCCCCTTTCTGCATCTCTTCCAGGATCTGAATCTCCCTGACATTGAATTCCTCCTTAATGTCATGGATGGTCACAACGGCATTTGATTTCTGGGAAGCGGCCAAAGATTCGGGCAGCGGAAGATGATCAATCAGGAATCCGGGCAGTTGTCCCGTGGCATGCAGTTGGTTGTATACCGGTTCCAGGCGGGGCCATTCATCCAGAAACAACCGGACATAGGCCTGATCACCGGCCAGCCGGAACGCATCTGAAAGTGCCGCCGCGGCAGGATCGTATCTTCCCTCAACCGCAAGTGCGGAGGCGTTTAAGATGCTGCATTCCAGCAGTCGGCCATTCCGGTTGAGCGGCCTGTCCTGGGCCATCATCTTTTCAAGGATGATCCGCGCCTGGCCGGTCTGGTCCAAAAGGATGTGACACCGGGCAAGATTGATGTATACAAAAGAGTCGATATAGTCAATGGACATCTGTTCAGACAACTCAAAGGTCTCCATCCAGCGTCTGGCCGAGGGGATCTGCCCCTGGAGAATCCAGACCCGGGCCTTGAAGGACTGCCCGATCGCTTCTGTCCAGACCCCGGCATGGGTTTTTGACAGCTCGATGGAGGCATCCAGCTCATCCTGGGCCTCTCCATATGCCTTCTGGGCAATCAGGTATTTGGCCTGCTCAAGGCGGGCCAGGAGAATCAGTTCAACAAACCCGGACCGGATACTTAACGACAGCCCTTTGTGTATCAGGGCACCGGCATCAGCCAGCCGGTTCTTTTCCCTGAGAACAGACCCCATGGTGGTCAGTAAAAACCCCGCAAACAGGGGAAGGTTATGGGAGTATGTCCGGTACAGGTCATCAATTCGTGTTTGCAGGATGGTCTGGGCCTCTTCGAGACGGCCGTTTTCCATGGCAATATCCGCCTGCAGGCCGGCGGACATGATATTGATGAACAGATCGTCTCCGGGTTTTGAGCGGGAGAACTGCCGGGCCAGCACCAGGTCTCCGGTAAACCGGTAGCAGATGGACTGGATGTGCTCGAGCATCCGGCGGATGGTATCATGGTCATCAGGAATGGATTCACGGGCCTTGAGGCAATGTGCAAGACAGGTGTCAAGATCCCCTCTCTGGAAGAAGATACGGTATCCTTCAAGTGCATGGTAAAAGCCAAGGACAAGACGGTCACTGTCCGGGGCGTTTGAATCTGCCAGTGTTTTGATTTTATCGATCCAGTCAAAATCCCCGGCGATCATTCGGCCCCATGCATGGTAGCAGGCCAGGAGGGGATCGGAGGACACCACTGTTTCAGGAAGCTGTTTAAAATATGAGGTAAGAAGGGCGTCACTGCCCTGGCGGTAAAGTTTGAGCAGCATTCGTCTCAAGGCATCGACCGCAAGATCAAACGCCTCTGAACGGGTCCCGTATTCAAATGCCTTTTGAAAATCTCCTTTGCTCAGGAACCATTGGGAGGCATTTTTGCATAAATCCTTTAACCCGGGCTCCTGTTCCGCCCCGAATATTTTGATCAGGCAATCCCTGAACAGGTGATGAAACCTGAACCAGGTACGGGTGTTGTCCAAAGGGACCAGGAACAGGTTGTTATCCTCCATGAACCTCAAGTGGCTTTCACTCTGGTTGTCACGGGTAACAGCCCGGCACAAAGGTGCGCAGAACCGGTCGAG
>QZLA01000393.1 GCA_004796375.1 Desulfobacteraceae bacterium | reverse complement strand
TTCAGGGTTAATCACCGGCCCTCCATCTGGAATTACGCGGCCGTTTGATAACCAATCAGACGGTGGTGACCCCGTGGATCACAACCCCAGGGTGTTTACACTTCAGTGGCATCTCACCCAGGCCTGTGACCTGAGCTGCAGGCATTGTTATGACCGGGATCCCAGTGATACCCTGTCCCTTGAACAGGGGCTGGGTGTTTTAAGGGATTTCGCCGGTTTCTGCTGTAAGCACGGTGTATACGGGCAGGTGACGTTTACCGGGGGGAACCCATTGCTTCATCCCGATTTCTTGAAGTTTTACCAGGCCGCGGCCGATCATGGGTTCACCACCAGTATACTGGGCAACCCAGGTGGGAAAGCCCAACTTGAGCAAATTCTGGCGATTCAGCCACCGGGTTTTTTTCAGGTCAGCCTGGAAGGCCTCAAAACACACAATGACTTCATACGGGGGGCAGGGCACTTCGACCGCGCTCTCGGCTTTCTGGATACTCTGGGTGATATGGGGATTTACCGGATGGTGATGCTGACGATGACCCGGGACAATATGGACCAGGTGATCCCGTTGGCGCGGTTGCTCAAAGGACGGGCAGACACATTCAGCTTCAACCGGCTGTCACCGGTCGGCAGCGGGGCAGCCCTTGCTCCGGTCAGCAAAGACCGTTACCCCGGATTTTTAGAACAGTACCTGGTTCAGACCATTGAAAATCCTCACATGTCGCTAAAGGAAAATATGTTCAATATTCTTCTCGATCGCGACAAGAGGGAACTTGCCGGAGGGTGTACCGGCTATGGTTGCGGGGCTGCATTTAACTTTGTATCTGTATTGGCCAACGGTGATGTCCATGCCTGCCGTAAATTTCCTTCCTACATCGGCAGTCTTCTCGAGCAACGCCTGGAGCAGATTTTTCAGTCTGATCAGTCCCGGCAATACAGGTCCGGACCCAGGGACTGCAGCGGTTGCCGGCTCCGCACCAAATGCCGGGGATGCATGGCCGCCACGTATGGTGCCGGTCTCGATATTTTTATGCACAAAGACCCCTGGTGTTTTTACGCGGATTAAGCCGCAGCCTACCCCATATCCACCTTGCGAATGCCCGGTTGAACTGGTATAAGTTCAATTTCGGGCGGGACCCGAATCTTTGTTACCAATTAGAGGATGAATCAGTGGCCGGTGATCAGGACGGATTGTTTTTTGTCATAGAGGGAATTGATGGGTGTGGTAAAAGTACCCAGATTAAACAGCTCGGTGAATATTTCAGGCTCAAGGGTCGCCAGGTTCATGTGACCTGTGAACCCACGGATGGGCATGTGGGCGTTTTAATCCGAAAGATGCTGAGCGGCGAGGTCAAGGTGGACCAGCGGACAATTGCCACACTGTTTGCCGCTGACCGGACCGATCACCTGATGAACGAGGAAAATGGCATCCGGAACAAGGTTGACAAAGGACAGGTGGTGCTGTGTGACCGGTACTATTTTTCCTCTTATGCCTATCATGCCCAGCATGTGGATATGGACTGGGTGATCCGTGTTAACTCGATGAATGCCGAAATTTTAAAGCCAGATGCCACATTATTTATCGACGTTGATCCCGATACCTGTTTCAAGCGATTGCAGCGAGGAAGGGCACATCTTGAAATGTATGAGAAAATTGATATCATGAATCAGGTCCGGTTGAGTTATTTTGAGGCGTTTGAGCGGCTCAAAGATCAGGAAACGGTCCGGGTCATTGATGGAAACGGTGAGATTGAGCAGGTACAGAAAAGGATCCGAAAAGCTGTGGACGAAATCATGGCCCTTACGCTAAAGAAGGTATGAATTTCATGATATATGAAAACCAGATAAAAACCATATGTGTCATTGACGGTCAGGGTGGCGGTATCGGAGCAACCATCATTAAAAAAGTCAAGGAACGGTATCAGGAGCAGGTTCAGGTCCTGGCCCTGGGTACCAATGCCATTGCCACGGCACAGATGCTGAAGGCACGGGCAAACCGGGGGGCATCCGGGCCAAATGCCATTGTGCAGACCGTCAAGCGGGCGGATGCCATTATCGGGCCCGTGAGTATCATCATGCCCCATGCCATGATGGGGGAGGTGACCCCGGAGATTGCCGAGGCCATCGCATTGAGCCCGGCAAAGAAACTTTTGATACCACTGACCCAGGAAAATATTGAGATTACCGGGGTCGTATCATCACCGTTGCCCATGCTGGTGGACGAACTGATCGACACCGCTCTTGAGCAGTTGGTGACTCAAAGATAAACCTTTGGGGGGCATCCCAGGAAGATGACCCCGGAAAGATAAAACAAGGAGCAACCCATATGTGCGAGGCCAATGCCTATCTGCTGAATGACAATCAGGAAGGGGACGGATCTGATACCCTGATCATGGAGGCGGTGGATAAAGTGCTGCCGGAAGAGGACGGTATCCGGCTGATATCCATTTTTGGTGACCAAAAATTTATCAAGGGAACCATTCACTCATTATCCCTTGTTGATCATAAGGTGTATATAAAACAATAGCCTGCCCGGAATTACTCCCGGCAGGCTATTGCGGATCTGTTATTCAGGATACGGCTTACCAGCCGCGTGACAGATAATCATGCATGGAATCTGCGGCTGCCCTGCCCGCACCCATGGCAAGGATGACCGTTGCGGCACCGGTAACAATATCTCCACCGGCCCACACGGCTTTCTTGGACGTTTTACCGTTGGCGGGATCTGCTTCGATATTTCCCCAGCGGTTAAGCTTGATATCGGGTGTGGTATTGGTCAGCAGCGGGTTGGCATTTGAACCCACCGAAACGACGACCAGGTCGCAGTCAAACCGGTACTCGGAGCCTTCCACAGGCACCGGGCGTCTTCTACCGGATGCATCCGGTTCGCCCAGTTCCATTTTCAGGCACTCCATTCCGGTGAGCCGGCCGTTTTCATCACCAAAAAATTGGGTCGGGTTGGTCAGCAGCACAAACTCGATTCCTTCCTCTTCGGCGTGGTGCAGCTCTTCATCCCTTGCCGGCATCTCTTCCCTGGAGCGGCGGTAGACCACTTTAACCGATTCCGCTCCCAGTCGCATAGCGGTTCTGGCGGTATCCATGGCCACATTCCCGGCACCGAGGACCACAACATTTTTACCCAGGGCAATGGGTGTGTCATATTCCGGGAACAGGTAACCCTTCATGAGGTTGGCCCTTGTCAGGTACTCATTGGCAGAGTAAATGCCGATCAGGTTCTCACCCGGAAGGTTCATGAAGCGGGGAAGTCCGGCACCCACACCGATATATGCCGCATCATACCCTTCAGCAAACAACTCATCAATGGTTACGGATGCGCCCACAACGGTATTACATTCAACCTTGGCGCCAAGTTTCTCAAGGATCTCTACCTCTTTGGCAACGATGGATTTGGGCAGCCTGAATTCGGGGATACCGTATACCAATACGCCACCGGCTTTATGGAATGCTTCAAATATGGTGACATCGTAGCCCTTGAGCAGAAGGTCTCCCGCGACGGTCAAGCCGGACGGGCCGGAGCCGATAACCGCAATCTTCTTGCTGGTTTTTTCTGAGATTTCAGGAATCTCTCCTTTACCGTTTTCTCTCTCATAGTCTGCAGCAAACCGCTCAAGATAACCGATGGCCACAGGGTCGCCCTTTTTACCCAGGATACACCGGGCTTCGCATTGCTCTTCCTGGGGGCATACGCGGCCGCACACCGCAGGCAGGGCTGTTTTTTCCCAGAGTTTTTTAATAGACCCTGGAAAGTCGTTTTCGGCAATTTTGGCAATAAATCCGGGGATATCAATCGATACCGGGCATCCGTCCACACATTTGGGATTCTTGCACTGAAGGCACCGGGCGGCTTCCTCAACGGCCATCTCCGGAGTCAGACCCAGGGGAACCTCATCAAAGTTTCTCCGTCTGACATCCGGGTCCTGCTCGGGCATTTTGGCCCGGGGAACTTGAACCTTTTTGGCTTTTTTTTCTGACATGTATTCCTCCGTATTACAAACTCTTCCTCTAAAGAGTGATGGTGTTATTTAGATTTTTCGTAGGCTTCCATACTGGCTTTTTCATCGTCAAGGTATGCAACCAGGCGCTGAGACAGTTCATCATAGTCTACATTGTGTCCGTCAAATTCAGGTCCGTCCACACAGGCAAATTTGGTCTCGCCGTCAACGGTCACACGGCAGCATCCGCACATGCCGGTACCGTCGACCATGATGGGGTTGAGGCTGACCAGGGTTTTAACACCCTTTTCCTTGGTGATCATGGAACAGAATTTCATCATGGGGATGGGGCCGATGGCGACAACCAGGGCAATGTCCTCTTGTTCGAGGGTCTCTTTGAGAACATCGGTAACAAATCCGTGGTGCCCCATTGAACCGTCATCCGTACAGATATGGAAGGTGTCAGATACGTTTTTCATCTGTTCTTCCATGATGAGAAGGTCATATGAACGCGCGCCCACAATCGTCGTAACGTCATTTCCGGCCTCTTTCAGGGCACGGGTGATGGGGTGGAGTACCGCAATACCGGTTCCGCCGCCCACACAGACCACCTTGCCGACCTTGTCAATGTGAGTGGGCATACCCAAGGGGCCGATCAGGGCATAATACTCTTCTCCGATACTCATATCCCGGAACGTGGCTGTGGACTTTCCAAGAACCATGTATATGATGGTGATGGTTCCCTTCTCAGGATTGGTGTCGGCCATGGTCAGGGGAATCCGTTCTCCATTCTCTTTTGCCTGGAGAATAACAAACTGGCCGGGTTTAGCCTTTGATGCAATCCGGGGTGCTTCAATCTCGTTCAGAATAATGGTCCCTTGTGCCATCTCTTCACGATTGATAATTTTTGCCATTATTACCTTCCTCCTAAATAAAAAACACTATATCCATATATTGAACATTCGTTGATAAAATAACAGTCGGTTTGCTCGCTTTTTTAAAAGGAACAATAATACTCAGAAATTTTTTATAAAATCAAGTGAAAAATTTATGAT
Source organism: Desulfobacteraceae bacterium (assembly GCA_004796375.1). GTDB lineage: Bacteria > Desulfobacterota > Desulfobacteria > Desulfobacterales > Desulfobacteraceae > MADRE2. Next base: position 20,497 of record QZLA01000393.1, on the reverse strand, counting down.
TTCAACTGGTTCTCAAAAATTTTACAGGAAGCAGAACAGTAGGATTTACCGGGTAGCGACCCGGATTGCTTCCTGGGGCCAGATTTTAATTTCCATTTCACCATGAACATGTTAGAAGCAGTGTGTAACCTACTATAGATATTAAGGTAATAAAAATTGAAGTCACTTTATCTCCGGATCAAATCCGTAGTCTCCCGTTTTCTTAATGGATCTGAAGAAGAATCTGTCCCAGATGCCGGGCCGGTCAATAAAAAGCCCCGGACTGCTAAGCCTGAAAAAGCAATTGAGCAGCATGTTGATACAGGCGCACCCCGTCAGGCAAAACGACCGCAGAAGACGCCGCGGAAAAAGTGGGCCATTGATGAGTTCGTTGTCGAGCCCATGGACGGGAAAACCCGGTTTCATGATTTTGACCTGCCCGTTCCTATCATGCACGCCATCGCTGACCTGAAATTTGAATACTGTACACCGGTCCAGGCCAACCTGCTCGGCAAGACTCTCAAGGGAAAGGACGGTACGGCAAAAGCCCAGACCGGAACCGGCAAGAGCGCCGGATTTATTATCACGATCCTGTCACGCTTTATGGATAAGCAGCGGCGAATCAAGCCTCAGAAAGGTTCTCCGAGGGCGTTGATCCTCGCACCCACCCGGGAATTGGTCAACCAGATCGAGAAAGATTTCAGGCAGCTTGCCAAATATACACCCATCCGGATCCTCTCATTGTTCGGCGGTCTCGGGTACAAACAGCAGCAGGCAGACCTCAAAGACCGGGTCATTGATGTTGTTGTGGCCACTCCCGGCCGACTCATCGATTTCATGTACCAGAAAAAGATTTCATTAAAGCAGATTGAGATCCTGGTTCTGGATGAGGCGGACCGAATGCTGGATATGGGGTTTATACCGGATGTGCGGAAAATTGTGTATGCCACCCCCCACAAGCAGCACCGGCAGACCCTGTTTTTTTCGGCCACATTGACCGATGAGGTCCTTCGCCTGGCAAAAAGCTGGACTCAGGAAGATGCCGTTATGGTGGACATAGAACCGGAACAGGTGACAGCCAAAAGTATTGAGCAACTCATTTACATCACCACGGAGACGGATCGATTTAAAAACGTATTCAACCTGATAGACCAGGAGCAGCTCAAGCGTGTTATCATGTTCGTAAACCGTAAAGATACGGCCAACCGGGTGTCGGAAAAACTTGAACGTTACGGGATCAACAGTGGCGTGCTTTCCGGGGATGTGTCACAGAATAAGCGGTTCAGAGTGCTTGAGGATTTTAAACGCGGAAAGGTTGCGGTGCTGGTGGCGACCGATGTGGCCGCGCGCGGCCTTCACATAGAAAATATCAGTCATGTGATCAACTATGACCTGCCCTATGAACCGGAGCACTATGTCCATCGTATCGGCCGGACTGGCCGGGCCGGGGCCAAAGGTATCTCCGTATCCTTTGCCGATGAGGAAAGCTCCTTTCATATCCCCAATATTGAGGCGGTCCTGGGGCATTCCCTGAATTGCGAGTATCCGCCGGAATCCTTGTCCAGGGCCCTGCCTGAACCAAAGTTCAGACAGAAGGAAAAAAAATCGTCACTGCAGAGACGCCCCAGGGGGAAATCCTATAAAGGCAAACCCCGCCGGCCGGCCGGCGGGAACAAACGATATGCAGGGAGCCAGGGCAAAAGACCGCCAATGAAAAAGCAAGCCGGAGAGAAGAAACCTACCGGATCAAAGAAACCGTCCCGGGAGTAACAAGCACGGATCAACTCTGTATTAATTATTAAAGATAACCGATTGTGCCGTATCTTGACACCCTGATTGAAATCAGTGTAATAAACAGGGGTCTTTTTTAAAACATCTTTGCACGGATATAAAAGGAGTACCATATATGTTTGGCCTTGGAATGCCCGAAATATTGATGATCCTGGCAATCGCCCTGATTGTTATCGGCCCGAAGAAACTGCCGGAGCTGGCAAAAACCCTGGGGCGTGCCATGGGTGAATTTAAACGATCCGCCCAGGATTTCAAAAGAAGTATAGATCTGGATACCACGTTGCAGGATATTGATCCGCCGGTTGAGGATATCAAAAAGAACTTCAAAGAGGCCAACGAGGCGGCAAAAAAAGATCAGGCAGGCAAATCTGAAAAATACCGCGCAGATGATACTGATACAGATGAGCCGACCACTTCCGATGATGCAGAGCCGGTGGGTCAGGACACGAAGGGCCAATCCGACACAGATGCGGACTTTGATTCACCAGGATCTGAGACCGAGCCGCGGGCCTCACAGGAGAATGCATCAGATCCAAAAGAGGGCAGTGATCGATGAGCGGTGAAAATAAAAGCCCGTTAACCGAGCATCTCGGAGAGTTAAGGGACCGCCTGGTCCGATCCTTCATCGCCGTAGGGGGCGGGTTTGTGATTGCCTATGTCTTTAAGGAAAAGTTGTTTGATCTGCTGACCGCGCCCCTGGTGGAAGCCATGGCCAAAAGCGGAACAGATGCAAAGATGATCTTCACGGGACTTCCTGAAGCTTTTTTCACCTATTTGAAAGTATCCCTGCTGGCCGGTATACTGGTTTCCACACCGGTTCTGTTTTATCAGTTCTGGATGTTTGTATCCCCGGGGCTGTATCGGAATGAAAAAAAATATATGATACCCATTGTGCTCCTGTCCGTGATGTTTTTCATTATCGGGTCGATGTTCGGGTATTTTGTTGTATTCCCCTACGGGTTCACCTTCTTTTTGGGGTTTTCATCATCGACCATCCAGGCCATGCCCTCCATGAAGGAGTACCTCAGCTTTGCCTCCAAGATGCTCCTGGCATTCGGGCTGGTGTTCGAACTGCCCCTGGTACTGACATTCATGGCGCGGATGGGCCTGGTCTCTGTTGCTTTTTTACGCAAGAATCGAAAATATGCCATATTGCTTTTCTTCGTAGGGGCGGCTATGATCACACCGCCGGATGTCATCACCCAGTGCATGATGGCGGCTCCGCTCATGGTGCTTTATGAAATCAGCATTGTGGGTGCCATGGTGTTTGGAAAGAAAAAAGAGGAGATCAAGGAGGAACCCGACGAAGATGAAAATGAGACCGACAGCGAGGGCGCTGGCGAACCGGATGGGGATGATACCGGTCCTTCCCATGCGTATGAGGATATTGAATCCGATTGATTTAATATTGACAATTTAAGCCTGCGTGGTATAAAAATTCTGACAAGTAAAGAATGGAAGCCGGGTTACGGGTTTGGGAGAACCTGCCGGCAAAAATAGGGTAAAAATAATTTTTTTAAGAGGAGTGTAACAGATTATGAGTAAACGGACGATGCTGTTGCTGGTAATTGCGGGGATGGCCATGATCTTTGCCGCCACCAGTCTTCAGGCGGGAACCACGGTTGAAGATACCTTCAAGGTGATCACCAAGGAATACAAAAAGCGCAAAAAAGAGGCGGCCACGCTGAGCCACAAAAAGCACGCTGAAGATTACGGAATCACCTGCGGCGAATGTCACCATGACAAAGACGGCAAGCCCCTGACCGACCTTAAAATGGGCGATGATGTCCAAAGATGTGTCGAGTGCCACACCAAACTGAAAAAAGATCCCAAGAATAAAAAGGACATCATGGTACTTGAAAACGCCATGCACGGCAACTGCATTGACTGCCACAAAGAAGTCAATAAAAAGGCTGGTGATCCCAAGGGTAGAAAAGGACCTGCTCCTGCATCCTGTGCAAAATGCCATCCCAAAAAGAAAAAATAGTCTGATTTCCTGAAGACAGGCTGTTATTTAATAAACAGGCGTTCTCCTTTCAAAGGAAAACGCCTGTTTTATTTGGTGCGTAGGTCCAATCATGGATAGAAGCATCTTGACAGGCCCTATCCGGGGATAATCAGGCAGGGTGGGTCATGGGGCCGAACCATCCAGTGCGTTCCGGATCAGTCCCCCCAGTTCATCCAGGACCATAGGCTTCTGGATGTATTCCCGGATCCCCATTTTTCTGGCCTTGTCCGGCGTGACCCGCTCGCTGTACCCGGTACACAGGAAAACCGGCAGATCAGGGCGAATACCCAGCAAAGATGCGGCCAAATGGTCGCCGGTCATTTCCGGCATGGTCATATCGGTGATTACCAGGTCAAAATTCTTCGGGGTCAGTTTGAATGCGTCAAGGGCGGTCTGGCCGTTGGTGTAGGTATGCACCTGGTATCCGAAATCCTCCAGATAATTTTTTGTGGAGTCGAGAAGGGCTTCCTCATCGTCGACGATCATGATGGTTTCACTGCCCCCGGTCATCCCTTCGTTGTTCCGGGCCGGCAGATGGTGCTCCTTATCCTGGAGGGCCACAGGCAGGTAGATACGGAACAATGATCCCTTGTTCAATTCACTTTCTACTGCAATGTCCCCTTTGTATTCCTTGACGATACCCTGAACAACAGACATGCCCAGGCCCGTCCCCTTGCCCGCTTCCTTGGTTGTGAAATAGGGGTCGTAAATCCTGTCCAGGGTATCGGTATCCATTCCGTGTCCCGTATCTTCAACCTCAAGACAGACATAGGTTCCCAGAGCAAGGCCGGGTAAAATGGCGGAATCGGATACAATCTGGTCATATAGCGAAACACTTAAAACCCCACCGTTGTCGACCATGGCATGAAATGCGTTGGTGCACAGGTTCATAATCAGCTGGTGGATTTTTATGGGGTCGGCCAGTACTTTGGAGGCAGAAGAAATATCCTCTGTGATCTTGATGGTGGATGGGATGGAAGCCCTGAGCAGCTTGAGTGCTTCCTTGATGACCAGGGATACTTTCAACGGCTGATTTTCCTGTTCAGATTTGCGTGTAAATGCCAGGATCTGCTGAACCAGATCCGTGGCTTTCCGGGCACCGACCATGATCTGTTCGATATTGCCTTTGGCTTTGTCAGGTGCATCCAGGTGGGAGAGCGCCAGTTGAGAGTATCCGAAAATCCCGGATAATATATTATTGAAATCGTGGGCAATACCGCCGGCCAAAGCGCCTAGCGCCTCCATTTTCTGGGACTGCCACAGCTCTGACTTCAGTGTCATTTTCTCCTTTTCAAACAGCACCCGCTCACTGATATCCCGGGCAACCAGCAAAAAAACGGTGGGGGAGTCATTCTCCATGAACGGAGTGGCATTAAGCTCCAAGGGAATCAGCCTGCCGGAACGGGTAATCATTCGGGTTGTCCTTGATTTTCTCAAAGGATCCCCCTTCATGGCAAGTGCATGTTTGAGATCCTCGATCAGGTCAAAAACAGAGTGCTGATACAGCTCGGATTTTGAAAATTCACTGGCCTGGATGGCCGAGGAGTTGGCATATTCTATCCGGCCCTGGATCGTTACTTTCAGGATCATCTCCCGTGCTGTTTCTGCAAGGAGCCGGTAGTTGTTTTCACTGGCGGCCAATGCCTGGTTAGATTGCCGGATCTTGTGGTACAATTCATAGCTTTCCAATGCATTGGAGCAATGGGCCATGAGAATGGAAAAAAGTTCCAGAGAGGTCTCCTGGATATATTTGGGATGCCGGGTCAGGGTACCCACGAACATTCCCCTGACCCGTGACACTGTAGTCATGACATGAAGCAGGAAATACTCGGATTGATCACCACTGTAGGGGGTGACCGCCTTTTTTTCAAAGATCGCCCTGGAAAAGGTACCGTCTTCAATAAAGGTGTCAATTTCGGTTTGAATATGATTCCGCTGGCTTTCCGGTGAGCAGGAATAGAGATAAAAGTCAGCAGTATCCTCATCCACCAGGAAGAATGAGATGGTTTTAAAACCGATGAGTGATGATGCTTTATCAAGGGTCTTTTCCAGGATCGGTCCCTGGTCTTCCAGCTGATTCAAGCTGGCCTGGAAATCGGAAAGTTCCCTGGCAATATCCAAGGCCTGGTGCATGAACATGTTTTTCTGTTCAAAATAGGCCAGCCGTTTTTCCAAATCGATGGGGTCGGGTTTATTCATAAAAAAACTGTATGGTTTCGTTTACCTGTCGGTCAATTTGTTGAATTACCGCATCCAGTATGCCTGTTGAGACGCCAAGCTGATTCCAGGCACCGGGTTGAAGTGCGGGAACCCGGTGCTCTCCGCTGGCACCAATGTCCATTGCATGGGTCAGCCAGTCAGAGACATGGATGAGCAGAGTCTCTTTATGGTCCTGAGAATCAAATGGTCCGTGATGGTCACGGATCAATTCCGTGATCCTGTCAGATATCCCCCAGGTTTCGGCGACCAGGCTCCCCAGTTCAGCATGACTCACACCGAATACCAAAGGCTCTGTCATATACAGGGCTTTTTCCTTTTTTCGTGAAGTGGTCATCAGCCATGAGGACTGATCAGGGAAGTATTTTAAAAGGAGCAGCCGGCCGATGTCGTGGAGAATGCCCCCGATAAATACGCGTTCAGGGTTCAACCCGCTGATGTGACCTGCAAGCGTTCTTGCTGATATGGCACAGGCGATGCTGTGCTTCCAGAACGATTTCATGGACACGTGCTGATTGGGAATGCCGCTGAAATAATTGATCACGGATATACCCAGAGCCAGTGAGCTGATTTGATGGGTGCCCAGCGCGATGGCAGCATATGCCAGGGATTCGATCTTTTGCTTGGGGCCATAATAGGCAGAATTTATGATTTTCAAGAGCTTTGCACTAAGACTGGTGTCTTTGCTGACAATATCGGCAATGTCTTTGCCTGAACAGCTTGGATTGTGAACCGCGTCATTAATCTCCGAGAATATTGTGGGCAGGGCCGGAAGCTCAATATGCTGTTCAAACAATGTCCGGATATCTTTAACGGGCGTGATGGATGATGGTATGCCTGAACCGGGATTATCAAGGGCATGAGCGGTTCGGATTCGCTTGATCAGATCAGGGTCCTGCCGGTATTGATCGAGCAGGCGATTTCGACACAGGGTGAATGCCGTAGAGGCCGGTTCAGAGGCAAGGTCGTTTCGCTGGAAATGGTCCTCCAGATGACGATCCAATTCACTCACAATATCCGGGTCAATATCTGATACCTGAGCAACGGATGAGGCGGGTTCCGTTTCATTCAGAACACCGGCTTCAGTATCCTTCACCTTGGCTTCGGTAACCCCCCACATCTTGAGGATTTTGAGTTCCTTTTCAGACAGGACCTGACCTTTTGAAAACAGAAGCCGCCCGTCACGGTTGTGAACATTACCGGCTAGGATCATACCCGGCTTTATTTTATATATATGCCGTGTTTTCATTGGGATTCCATTGTAATGCGTACCTCTCACCGTTAACACAGTTTGGCTGCAGGGTCAACCGGTTAGCACGATCCCGGGGGATGACAGGGGTAAAATACGGGGAAGTAGTGACTGATTATAAAAGAAAAGGCTTAACTGGTCGCCTTGAAATCGCGGGCCTTGTTAATAAAGGCCGATGCCCAGGAGGGCGTTCCCAAAGCATGGATATGGGTATAGGTGCCCAGGGTGTTGTATTTGAAAAAACCGTCCTTCTTCTCGATAATTCCCTTTCCCCGCCCCATGCGGAATGCCATTTCCGTGTCAGTATAATCGATATCCAGGATCTTTGAATACCTGAATTCATGCCCTTTGAGGGTCTCACCCTTCTGGTAGAACGGGTTTTCATGGACCACTTCAACTTCGGTATATCCATGCCCCTGGGGTTTGTTGGCCAGGCCGAAGGTGATCGGCAGAATACCGGCCATGGGATAGATGGAATCCTTGAGGTGAATGGCTTTGCCAAGGAAAATCAATCCACCGCATTCCGCATAAATCGGCAGGCCCTCAACGGCCAGTTTTCTGAAATGCTCCTTGAAACTCTGGTTTTGTGCGAGTTGATGGGCATGGGTCTCTGGAAACCCCCCACCCATGTAAACGGCGTCCACGGGTGGGACGTTCTCATGGGTCAGCGGGCTGATATAGGTGATGCGTGCACCAAGCCGTTTCAGGGCTTCTATATTATCCGGATAGTAGAATTGAAATGCAGAGTCCCTGATGATACCGATATACAGTTCACTGCCTGGTAATTCAGATTCAACAGGGGGGGAGCTCTCTGTGGTTATGACGTGTTGAGGGGACGTTGCGGCAGCGCAGGCCTCAAGGCTGTCATAGAGCGCCTCCAGTTCAATGTGGGTCTGGGCCATGTTGACCGCGGTTTCAATCGCCTTGGAAGATTGTGCATGTTCTTCAGAGGTCATAAGACCCATGTGCCGCTCAGGGAAATCTTCCTGTTTGAGTTTTGGAATGGCGCCGAATACCGGGACCTTGCAGAATCGCTCAATATTGGTTCTGACCTTTCCTTCATGCCGTTTTCCGGCAACCCGGTTCAAGATCACACCGCAGATGTTCAGGTCCGGGTCAAAGTCAATACAGCCCTTGAGCAAGGCTGCCATGGTCCGCGTAGATTTCGTGCAGTCCAGTACCAGAAGGACCGGCAGGTTGAGCAGTTTGGCAAGTTCAGCAGTCGAGGTGGAGCCGTCCGTATCAATACCGTCATACAGTCCGCGATTGCCCTCGATTACGGCAATATCAGCGTCCTGGGAATGGGTAAGGAATGAATGTCGGACAACTTCGGGTTTGCAAAGAAAGGTGTCCAGGTTATAACAGGGCCGGCCGGCTGCTTTGGACAACCAGCCGGCGTCTATATAATCAGGCCCTTTTTTGAAGGGGGCAACTGTTTTACCACTGGCAGCCAGGGCGCCAGTAATACCAAGGGATATGATGGTTTTCCCGGAACCGCCTCTCAGTCCTGCGACAATAAAGCCTTCTGGGCTCCTGGGTGCTACCGGGTTCATAGACTGCAGTGGGTGAGTCGCTTATTCTTCGCCTTCTGTGGAATGCTGTTTGCCAGCACCCTTGAGGCCGTACATGGTAGTCGAGCCGGAGGACCAGAATTCCAGTTCACCGGTTTCAACCATTTTGTTGATCACTTTTTTGATGGCGCGGGGTTTGTCATCCGGAAAAATCTTGTAGAAATCCTTGATGTAAAATTTGGTCTTGGATTTCTGTTTTTTTGTCAGCCAGTCAACTACTGCTTTCGTTGCCGCTTCTGTGTTGTCAAGAAGTTCGCTCATTTTATACTCCTTAGTGATAAACGGGTCAGCCGGAGTGTAAAGGCACTCCGGCTTTCCCGAATTTTATAAACTGATCACTTCAAAAACTAAGATTAGATTCAACTAAAATTAGAATTTGAACTGAGTGGACTGACGCCAGCTCATGTAAGCCTGCTGACGGAAGTCGTCGATCAGATGATGGGTGAAGTCAAGTTCACATACTTCAAAGAATTTTTCCCATCCAATTCTTTCAGCCCAGTCACCCAGACGCTCGTATTTTTCGGCGCCGGCTGCATAGGCTTCAACCATTTTCGTGATAGCATCGGTCATGGACGGCCATCTCGGCATGTCGTTCGGCAGGAAGCCGACAACAACCTTGGAGAACTTGGGATCGGAAATTCTGTTGGAAACCTTTCCACCAGCCATCAGTACGATACCGTCACCTTCGGTGTCGGCAAGCGGCATGGACGGGCACATGGTGTAGCAGTTACCACAGTACATACATCTTTCGTTTTTCACGTCAACGGATTTTACCTCTTTGCCGTCCGGCAGGGTCACTTTGGCCGGTTTGATCGCTGCGGTCGGGCACGAAGCAACGGCCAGAGGGATTTCACAAACTTTATCCAGATACTCATGGTCCAGCATGGGCGGTTTTCTGTGATATCCGAGGATTGCGATATCAGAGCAATGTACCGCACCGCACATGTTCAGACAGCAGGCCATGGAAACTCTGAGCTGTGCCGGAAGTCTCATGTCCTGGAAATCTTCGAACAGTACGTCCATGGCAGCTTTAACTGTACCGGAGGCATCAGTTGCCGGTGTGTGGCAGTGGATCCAGCCCTGGGTGTGAACGATGTTGGTGATACCGGCGCCAGTACCGCCGATGGGGAACTTAAAGGAACCGCCGGCAAACTTTCTGGAGGCCAGATCGTTTTTCAGGGGCTCTACCTTGTCTTTGGAGTCTACCATGAACTCAACATTGTTTCTGGTAGTAAAACGTACATAACCGTCACAGTGCTTGTCGGCAATGTCGCAGATTTCATTGATCAAAGAGGTGGACATCAAACGTGCGCCGCCAACTCTGACTGTGTAACATTCGTCTCCTGATTCACCCACGTGTACCAGTACGCCGGGCTCAAGGATTTCATGATGAGACCATTTGCCCTTGTTGTTCTTGATCACAGGAGGATAAAATTCGTTGTGATCTCTCGGACCGATATCCGTGATCCGGTTTTCCATCGGTTTGCTCGGATCATAACCTGTAGAAATAAATGCCATTATTATTCTCCCTTTCTATCTCTGATGGTGTTTTCTGTATTCTTCAACATCACGTTCCCAACCGCCTTCAACCTCATCCTCTTTCCAGAAGATGTACGGGTTGGTTCTCGGGTATTGAACGTGCTGCGGCATCGGATCGATACCAGTCACTTCGAGAAGTTTCTGGAAACCCTGGCGCATGATCAGCTCACCCAGACGTTCACGGTTCTTGCCTTCTTCCATCCACCAATCCCAAACATTTTCAATGATTTCAGTAATTTCTTCGTAATCATTGTCCGGGTTGACTTCAACAAACGGAGCCAGCAGGGAACCCATCTGGGCACCATCAAGGATCGGCGCTTTTGCGCCAACGAGGATCGACAGACCTCTGTCATCACCAATTCTCAGTGCTCTCGGCATTACATTGATACAGTGCATGCAGCGAGTACAATTGGCATTGTCGATAAACAGTTTTTTGTTTTCAAACTTCATGCACTTGGTCGGGCACAGTCCGGTGACCTCTTTTTCGATGTCAAACGGACCCCAGTCTCTGCTGCCTTTATAAGCACCAGCATTGGCCGGGTATGCGGGGTCATTTTCAACATACTTGTTTACGGCATCCTGGTCGATCTTGATATCGTCTCTCCAGGTACCGATAAAGGACATGTCAGAACGTGCAATAGAAGCAACACAACCATTGGGGCAGCCGTCCAGTTTGAATTTAAACTTATACGGGAATGCCGGTCTGTGGAGCTCATCCTGATACTCGTTGGTCAGGAAATATACCAGTGCACTGGTGTCATAGCATGAGTATTCACATCTGGTCTCACCCAGGCAGTCTGACGGGGTTCTCAGGTTGGAGCCTGAACCGCCAAGGTCCTGATTCATATCATGGGTCAGTGTCCAGAAAATCTCTTCCAGCTGGGGAGTGGTGGTACCCAGCAGGATGATATCACCCGTGGAACCATGCATATTGGTGATACCGGAACCTCTGAAATCCCAGAGATCGCAAAGCTGTCTTAAGTATTCAGTGGTGTAGTATTTACCAGCCGGGTGGTTTACACGCATGGTATGGAATGCTTCAACACCGGGGAATTTGTCCGGGGAGTCGCAGTATCTACCGATAACACCGCCGCCATAACCGAATACACCAACGATACCGCCGTGTTTCCAGTGGGTTCTACCGTGTTTGAAAGACAGTTCAAGGACTCCCAGAAGGTCATCACAAACATCGACCGGAATCTGGAATTCAATGCCTTCCTCATTTTTGGCTCTTTTTTCAGCCTGAGCTTTCAGGTCTGAAACAAAGCTAGGCCATGGGCCGGATTCCAGTTCGTCCAGCATAGGAGTTTCATGCTTAGCCATTTACTTACCTCCGTTAAAAGTTAATTTACAAATCTAATGAAAAGAATCTCAAACTTTTCATTCTTAGTTTTAAGTAAAAAAGGCTTTAAATATACGGGCTGTTTGGTTTGTTTGCAAAGCATCCCAATGATTTAAAGCACTAATTTGTGCAAAATAACATTGCAGATATAGAATGTCTGCTTGAACATGTCAATAAAAAAGGTGTTTTTTTAGGGGTGTTAGACAGGCGTATTCTTGAGCCGGCTGTTCATGTAAGAGTGGACATACTTGCAGTGGTCATTCATTCTGTCCAGGATTAATTGGGTTTCCAAAGCCTGGGGGGCATAGGAATCGGCAATGGACATCAGAATTGTGTTAAGCTCTTCCGGCTCAAGGGTGAGGAAAATGGAGGAAAACAATTCTGAAGCACCGGGCAGATGATCCAAAGATGTCTTCCAGGAAAGTGCCTCCAGAAATCCGTCCATGGCCGGCGTGAACAGGTGGTCTTCGAGCCATACAGGGTCTTTTGTTCCGTCCAGTCGGTCCAGCCGCATCCGGATGGTCAGGTTCAGAAAAAAGTGAAGTAATCCGGTCTGGACCCGCTGCATCCGGGGCATGGCCTCTTCAGGTATCTCCAGCATCGCGTCATACCCCCGAACCGTGGACAGCCTGACCTCGATGCCATTGCCTGCTCTGCGGACAATAAAGTCTCCGGCGGCATGGTGCCAGGGAAAGATCTGCTCCATGGTGTCGATGCGGTAGAAGTGGGTAAGTATCCGGGCGGTCTGCCGGAAAACCTCTGAAGCCTCCGGGTCAGAGAGAATGATCGTGGAACCATCCTCCTCCCACAATCCTGTTTTCAAGCCATCTTTGCTCCGGGTCAGGTGAAATTCGAGAAAATTGTCCAGCCACTGCCCAAGGAAAAAGGCCATCCGCCCTTTGGCAGTTTCCATACTGCCGGCGCCATAGACGTTAGGCAAGTAACCTTCGGGGTCTTCATCTCTTAACCGGGCAAGCAGTTGATACTCTTGGTGGATGAGGTCCAGTCCCGGTTGAGAAACCGCTCCGATGACAGCGAGATTAATCGTGCGGCTATCAACGGTTTCAACCCGGACCTTTACCGGGTGGTAAAAGGCACCGTGCTTGATCAGGAAAAGGTTGATCCGCGCGACATCAACAATGCCCTGGCAGTGGGGAATCAGGGATTTGAGTGCTGTTTCGAGAATTTGGAAGTTGTCACGCCTGATGAAAGCCTGGATCGTGTTGAGATAATCCGCAACAAGAATGGCATCTGCCCCGATGTCCTGCGCGGCATAATCCGGAGTCCCATCCCCTGAAAGCGGATAGGACCCCTCTTTTGATCCGGGATAGACCGGTGTGCGGGTGTTGGCGATGTAGCTGGAAAATGCAGGGCCGGTCATTATTTCCTGTGGGGCGCCAGTTCTTCCAGTAATTTCGGGTCGACCTGGTAGCCTAACCGCTGGGCTTCATCGCAATGTTTGATGGCGTTTTCAAAATCCTCAAGTTCCAGATAGGCAACAGCCAGATTGTTGTGGGCAATGGGGAATTCCGGCTGGATGGCAATCGCCTCAAGATTGGCTTTGATGCCCTCCTCGATAAGGCCTTTCATGTAATATGCCGTTCCCAGTGTGGCATAGGCCTGCACGAAATGCTTGTTGTGGATAATGGCTTTTTTCAGGAATTTGATGGCTTTATCCGATTTTTCCTCGTCCTCTTTGGGATCTTTGCCGTCACACAGCTGGAGCAGTACAAATGCCATATTGCCATAACCCTCGGCAAATCCCGCCCTGGCCTTGGTTGCGCGCTGATTGTAACGGTAGCACCCTTCCAGGTCGCCCCTCTGGAGGCAGAGTCCGCCCAGGAGCACATAGGCTTCTGCAAGGGTCGGGCTCTTATCGATGGCATCGTGAAGCACCTTTTCCGCTTCGGCATATTCCTGTTTGCCCATCAGTGCGACCCCCAGATTGTACAGGGAGGTTCCGCAGTCCGGGTTGCCGGACAACTGGAGCCGGAGTTGAGCAATGTGGTCATCAACATTTGTCGGTGGGGTATAACTCATTTATCGATCCTTCATTCAAATTTCTTTGTGGTTTCAAAGTCTTAACTGCAAACAAATTATAATATTGACATAACGCTGTCATGTCAAGGTAAACCGGATGAAAAATCTGTGGGGACTCCCAGGCCGCGGGCCCTGAAATAACGACGGGTCGGAACAAATACCTTGAACAGGAAAGTGACTTGTGATAGCAAAAAAGGGTCTGTTCAATACGCTTAAACCGGAAACAAAAACCAAAAGAAATTTATATTCAGGAGTAGAACAATGAAAGCAGGATGCTACACCGCTTTGATTACCCCGTTTGATTCATCCGGCGAGTTGGATGACAAGGGGTTTGAAAAGCTCATTGACTTTCAGACCCACAACGGAATTACCGGGGTCCTGGCCACCGGTACCACCGGCGAAAGCCCGACACTTCACTGGGAAGAACACAACAAGGTGGTGGCGCTGGCTGCCAAGTTTGCCAAGGGAAAGTGCCTTTCCGTAGCCGGAACCGGCAGCAATAATACCAGGGAAGCGTTGGAAGCAGCCCGGCACGCGGTCAATGAAGGGGTGGATGCATTGCTCCTGGTTGATCCATATTATAATGGTCCGAGTTCACTGGAAATCCGGAGAGAATATTATGAACCCGCTGCCAAGGCATTTCCGGATACCCAGATTATTCCCTATATCATTCCGGGCCGGTCCGGTGCACAGATGATGCCCCAGGATCTGGCCATCCTGACCAGGGATTATCCCAACCTGAATTCGGTCAAGGAAGCCACCGGTGATCTTGATAACATGAAACTCACGCGAACACTCTGCGGGGATGATTTCAGTATCTTTTCAGGAGATGACGGCATCATATATCAGATCATGACAGATCCTCAGATCAAAGCCTGCGGGTCGATCTCCGTCATGTCCAACATCGCTCCGGGGCTGATGACCCGGATGGTTCAGATGATCAACGCTGGAGATACCGACGGAGCGCAACAGATCCAGAATGCCCTGGCGCCCCTGCTGGACCTGGTTGTGGTGGTCACCCAGGAAGAATCGGATTTCGGAAGGGTGAAATGCCGGGCCAGAAACCCGCTGCCGTTGAAAACCCTGATGCAGCTTTTGGGTATGCCCTCAGGCGCCTGCAGAAAACCCATCGGAAAAATGACCTCCCAGGGGCTGGCGCAGGTAGTATCGGCCGCTCAAAAAGTCTGGGCAGATAACCCTGAAGTGTTTGAGCCCATTGCCACGCACTTTGACCTGGATATTGATGACCGGTTGAACAACCCCGTGTACCGGGAGAATCTATCCTACGACTATTAGTCACCGATTCACCGGTCCTGTCCGGCAGGGATCATCGAGACAGGGACAACGGTTTCATGAAAATACAAAGACCCCGGCAGGAACAGTTGCCTGCAGGGGTCTTTACGTTCTGTTGCTGATGCATCAGCAGCGGATCATGATTTGTCCTTAACCCTGAACTTTTCCTGCCCGGTGTCAAACAGCATGGCCTTGAGCCAGTCAAATCCGAATTTCAGCAGTTCGATCTCATCTTGTTTAATTTTTTCAATCAGCTCATCCTCAATGTCATAACGTTCAAGGAAACTGGATTCAAAAACAAACTGTTTGAATTTGTCGATATTGTAGCAAACCATGAAAAACATTTTCTTGGTCTCCTCGGAAAGTATCATGCTCGGGGGAAGTGATTTTTTCCTGACAATCAGGTTGGCCCAGCCTTCATTGATCTCATCCCTGAGATCCACTCCCTGGTCTTGGCGCCATTCGGCAACCGTCCACTCTTTTTTCTCTTCAAATCCAAAACAGTGGCTTTCCTTGATCTGAAAAAAGAACTCCTCTTTTTCATCCAGTTCATTGGCATAACTCAATGAACCCACGCCCAGGGGGTAGTATCGGCATGTCGTGGGCCGGTCTTCGTATATGGTGCACCCGTCAGTGTCATGGACAAAGGGGCACGACTCTTTGTCATCGTCCAGCAGTTTCAGTGTCACCACCGGCAGGTCCGCTTTTTCCAGGAGCTCGGGCTTGGTATAGATCGCCAGAAATTCTTCTGAAGTCAGCTTGAGCCGGTTTTTCATGGTGAGGATGTCATACGGGGTCAGCATCAGGGAGATCCCCCGGCAGCAATTGGTAAAGCACTTTACCCCTTTGTGGCATTCAAATTGAAACCGGCTGTTGAATCCCATCTGTTCCGGGGGGATTTCCGATGTTAAATTTTGGTTTTCCGTGTTGCTCATTATTACTCCGTTGTTAATGGCTTATTCTCAAGGCATTGGTTCATACCTGTCATTGGTCATAAAAATCAGGATACTACAGAAAAGTGATAATAATGTCAATAAATTGCGATTGATATAAATCCATGGCCATGTTTTGTCTGTGGCAAGCATTTTGATCGCACCGGCCTTTTTTTTGAATGTGGCAGCTTTATGGGCACACTTACCTAAAACTCATTTGACATGGATAAGAATTCCCATTAATAAAGAAGGGATAATCATTGAGGACCTGTCAGTTCAAGAATCCAAGGAGTGACCCATGAAAGTTAAAAAAGCGGTATTTCCAGTCGCAGGGTTAGGGACCCGGTTTTTACCCGCCACCAAAGCCATGGCCAAAGAGATGCTCCCTGTCGTGGATAAACCCATTATCCAATATGC
Source organism: Desulfobacteraceae bacterium (assembly GCA_004796375.1). GTDB lineage: Bacteria > Desulfobacterota > Desulfobacteria > Desulfobacterales > Desulfobacteraceae > MADRE2. The sequence goes on along the minus strand of QZLA01000393.1, from coordinate 4,119 downwards.
TGTGGAAGAGGCATATGAAGCCGGGATAGAGCATATCATTTTTGTGACCGGCCGGGGGAAGAAAGCGTTAGAGGACCACTTTGACCGGTCATTTGAGCTGGAGCTGACCCTCAAAGATAAAAAGAAGGATGATCTGCTTGAGATGGTGCAGAAACTGGTTCCGGAAACCGGCACCATCATCTACACCCGCCAGAATCAGCCCCTGGGTCTTGGGCACGCCATCTGGTGCGCCCGGGATATTATCGGGGATGAACCGTTTGCCGTACTGCTGGCCGATGATATGATCCAGACCCAGGGAGAATCGGTGCTGGCCAGAATGGTCAACAAATTCGACCGGCTCCGGGCATCCGTCGCCGCTGTCATGGAAGTTGAAAAGGACCAGACCGACAAATACGGCATTCTGGATGCAGATCATACGGAAGACCGTCTTTACCGGATTAATGACATGATAGAAAAGCCCCATCCGGATCAGGCACCATCCAACCTGGCCATTATCGGGCGCTACATCCTTACTCCCAGGATTTTCGAATATTTAGGCCGGAAAACCAAGGGGGCGGGCGGTGAGATTCAGCTGACAGATGCCATGAAGATGCTGCTCAAAGAACAGCCGATTTTCGGATATCAATTCAGGGGACGGCGATTTGACTGCGGAGACAAAGCCGGATTCCAGATGGCCAACCTGGCGTTTGCCATGGAACGCCCGGATATCCGGGAGCGCCTTTTAAAATTTATCCAGGAGATAAAGTCGGAGGCCTAGGTGTTTTTGATGGTCGAATACAGCTTCATCACCTTTTCCACGTACTGCTGGGTCTCTGAAAAGGGAGGAACGGTCCGGTAGCGGTCCACGGCATTGGGGCCGGCATTGTAGGCGGCCAGGACCAGCGGGATCTTGTTGTCATACCGGTCAATCAAACGTCTCAGATACAGGGTGCCGCCCATGATATTCTGCGATGGATCAAAGGGGTCTGTGACATTCAGGCTGGCATAGTTCTGGGGCATAATCTGCATCAATCCCTTGGCCCCTTTCTTTGAAACCGCTCCGGCGTTGAAAGAGGATTCCACCTGGATCACCGCCTTGACCAGTGAAAAATCCACTCCGTATTTCCGGCTGGCCTGCCGGATCAGGTCATCGTACTTGCGGTGATCCACCGGCATTGTGCCGGCAGATTGCGGTCTTTCCCTGATATACAGTTTATAGTCTGTTGATGTGGGCGTGTTGGTAAAGTGGATAACACCGTCACTGTCGATATACATGTATATATCCGCCAGGACGGCCGGAGCATGCAGCAGAACAGTCATCAGTGCTGATATGACGATCAGTCGTTTCATCAGGCACCGGTTATTTGCAGGCATCCCTGTACTGTTTGAGAACCAGTCTTTCAGGAAACACATCCTTTTCCAGGTAAGCATGAAGGTTTTTAATGAACGTGTCCTTCAAGTCTTTAAACACCTGATCCTTTTCATGATCCATAATCATATTCCGTTCCACCCGATACTCATACTCAACAGTATCACCTAAAGTTTTTATAATATCATCTATTGACAGTCCTTTCAAACTGTCCGGTGAAAAGATGGCGTTAGTCACATCAATGGATATGGATGCCCTGAGGATAACCACAAAGGCATCTTCACCAATTTGCCGGGAGAGATCTTCAATAATCAGTGTGTGGCCGTTTTTCAGTTCAACCCGGTTGACCATGGATTGGGAAAGTGCTGATGTCATATGTTGATGTCCAGTATGTTAATTTTTATCCAAACAGCTCCATCTGGCGTGCCGCCGGCTGGTTCGCCTTTTTCAAAGGTGCTGTTTTGGCGTATTGTTTGAGTTTTTCTTCAATATCCTTTAAAAACACTGACTTGCTCTGTTTTTTTTCGATGCCAAATATGGGTCTTTTTTTGGCATATGTCAAACAAAGAATTTGTTTGGCCCGGGTCATGGCCACATAAAACAGGCGCCGCTCTTCATCAATATTTTCCGGCTCTTGGGCATTCCTGGTATAGGGGATAAAGCCCTGCTCGCATCCGGTGATGAAAACAACCGGAAACTCAAGACCCTTGGAGGCATGCATGGTCATCAGGGTCACTTTTTCAGAGCCCTCATCCATCTGGTCCGGGTCCTGATCAAGGGCCAGCCGGTCCAGGAGTCCTTCAAGGGTCATGCCGGGCGTATCACCCAATACCAGTAACCTGTTGAAGGTATCCTTTGAATTCTGGTGTTCGAGGATGAGTCTCTCGATTCCACTTTCCCGGGCAAGTTCGATCAGGGTGTCCTTGAGCGTTTCCTTTCCCACATTGGTGATCATGGTCTTCAGTTCAGCGGCAACAGCACTGATTCTGACCTGAACAGAGGGCCTGAGACCCTTGATATCCAAATGCTCCAGTCGGGTGAGCAGGTCAGGGGCAGACGTCATATCCTGTGACAGGAACCATTGCCTGAACGCAAGCTTGCCTTTGGTTCCCAATCCAGCCTTGAAAAAGTCAAGCAGGCGTTCAATTTCGAGAAAACCTGCCCGGTTCGCAGCCAGCCGCAGCAGACCGATCCATTCCGAAATTCCTTTGAGTGCCAGAATATTTTCTTTATCCGCAGTCTGGAAAGGGATACCATGGTTTTCAAACGCTTTAATGAACGCCTGGCATTGCTTTTTTGTCCGGTAGAGTACCGCAAAATCGGAAAAGGAAAATTCAATGTCCGTTTCCGGCCCCCCACCGGCATCCACCCGGTTGGCATCCATTGAGAAAAAGGAGGTGCCGCCGATGTACCTTTCAATAGCCTTTCCTACGGCAACGGCTTCAGCTTTCTCACTCGCTGTTTCCTGGATGATCAGGTTCCGGCCGGATTTGAGATCCGAAAAAATGGCCTCCTTGCCTGATGCCTTGTTTTTTTGGGTGATCATCTGAAAGGAGGCATCCAGGATGGTTTGGGTAGAGCGGTAATTCTGTCTCAGGCTATAGTGTTCGGCATCCGGGTGTTCCCGGGTAAACAGGTCAAAATATTTTTTATCAGATCCCCTGAAACCATAGATGGACTGGTCTGGATCCCCAATCACCAGGAGATTCGAGGTTTCACTGATCATACGGGTGAGCACATATTGGCCCTTGTTGATATCCTGGTATTCGTCAATTAAAATATGATCAAACCGGTTTTGGATGGTCTGAGCGATGTCGGGCCGGGTTTTGAACATGTGAATGGTTTTTTCTATCAGCGCATCAAAATCCAGCAGCCCCAGCTGTTTACAGATCTCCTCATAGCAGGTCCACACCGAAAGAAAGGTGTCTTTGCCAGGGTGATCCAATCCTGGACCTTCACTCCCCCTGTCCGAGGAGATATTTTTTTTGAAATCGTCAGGCATCTGGGTTTCAGGAGCGTCTTCAGGGGTCAGAAGGGACTGCTTGCACAGGCTGATGGCTGTATCAATGGCTTTCACCCAGGGTTTGGGTATCACCGATCCGGTACGGTTTCCGACCAATGCCGCGGCCTGGCGGATCAACGCTTTCCTGGCGGTCTCTTCGGCAATGGAAATCGGGTGGTCTGAAAATTCCTGCAGCAGGGATAAACAGAATCCATGGAAGGTCCCGGTAACCACTTGGGAATCAATATCCGGCAGTTGATTTTTGATGCGATGCTCAACCTCCCGGGCGGCTTTGTGGGTAAAGGTCATGACCAGGATGCGTTCCGGCCGGGTTTTATTTTCAGATACCAGGTAGGCGGCCCGGGCCGTCAGGGTCCGGGTTTTTCCGGTACCGGGACCGGCCTGAATAATGATCCGGGCAGCGTCTGACAGGACGGCCCGCTTCTGCTCGTTATTCAAACCCTCGATCAGCCCCTTGTCCTCAGTCAGGGGCGTCGGCGGCAGTTCGGGATTTCCTTTGCTGCTGACAGGATCAGTCATTGAAGAAGGGGGAGCCGTTTCTTTTTTTTTGTGGGCAGATCCGGGTTTTGGTTTTGCGGCAGGCTCTGATGTGAACAGCTTCGGGGTATGGGCTTTGGCCCTTTTTCGTTCCGAATCGCTGAACAGTTTGACTTTTCCGAATTCACCATCAAATCCGGGATCGATATTGACATTCCCGGACCGCATTTTTTCAACGGCCTGGGCCAGGAGGGGGATGCCGATGGTTTCC
>QZLA01000161.1 GCA_004796375.1 Desulfobacteraceae bacterium | reverse complement strand
ATCAGTCCCTTGTTCAGGATGTCGTCGGCCGAAACGTCGGCTGCCAGGGCAGCATTGACAAGCTCGGTGAGTTTGGCGGCATCGCAGGCCACCAGGGCTTCGGTCATTGCATTGAAATCTGTCATTTGTTTTCTCCTTTATGTGTTTTTACGTTTTTCAACATATTGGGTAAGCTGTTTTTCAATTTCCGGATCGATTTCCGGCTTTTCATAAGCAGCCAGGCGCTGGGCAACTTTTTCTTCGGCAATCTGGTCAATGGATTTCTTACCGTCCTTGATCCAGGCATCCGGGTTTTTCCGGCTCATAAGATCGGTCATGTAGAACTCGGTCCGGCACAATTGAAATGTTTTGGGATGGGTCAGGTACTGTCCGCCGATGCCGACCTCTTTGATGATCGGAAGGTCTATGGTTTCATCGGTCAGGGACAACGGTTTGAGCATGGTCCGTATCAAGCCGCAGGTTTCTTCATCCACCAGGAATTTTTCAAAGCTCATGGCGATGTAGGACCCAAGGATACCGCAGGCGTGCAGGATGAAATTCACACCGCTCCTGGCAGCAGTGGAAAGTGCCAGGGCGGATTCAACACCGGCCTGGGCATCCGCGGCCAGGGCGTCGGTCAGTCCGCCGCCAGAACGGCAGGGCAGGTTATAAAACTGCGCCATCTGGGCGACCAGGTGAATATTTTTAGACAGCTCGGGCGCGCCGATGGACAGCGCGCCAGTTTTCATGTCCATGGCTGATGAGGTGGATCCGTAAACTACGGGTGCTCCCGGGCGTACCAGCTGACTAAGGGTGATACCGGCCAGAATCTCTGCATTCTGAAGCGCCAGGACACCGTCAAGGGTTACCGGACCTGAGCCGCCGGCCATGATAAGGGATGCGATGACACAGGCCTGGTTGTGTTTGGCCAACTGGATCAATGACCCGATCATCTCATCGGCAAACTGCAGGGGGGACAGGGAGTTGATCAGGGAGACAGACACGGTTTTTTCCTCAAGCGTGTCCTTGCCGCCAAAGAGTATGCCGGCCATCTCTATTCCGTCAAGTGCCCCCTGCTTGGATACCGGGCTGCCCATAAAGGGTTTGTCGCACAGCAGCATGTTGGACAGGTTCAGGTCCAGATGCACTGTGTTGTGTGGCATATCGGACGGTTCAACCATCATCCATCCGTTCATGTCGATATAGGGGGAGGTCTGGATCAGTTTGCAGAAATTGTCATAGTCGGCCATGGTGGCCTGGCGCTGGTTTCCCCGGGCATCCATGATAAACGGTGCGCCGTAGCCCGGGAGGAAAACAAAGTCATCCTCACCGATTTCTACACTTTTTTCAGGGTTTCTGGCATGGACGGTAAACCGTTTGGGTGCGGTTTCAAGGGCTTTATGGATCTGGGTTTCGTCAAAAAATACCGTGGATCCATCCACCTTGAACCCATTGGATTTGAAAATCTCAAGCCCTTCCTCGTCATTAAACGCAACACCGGTATTTTTCAAAAGGTCCATGGCAGCATCATGGATTTTTTCCTTCTGCCCGGTACTCAGTGTCTGCATGCGGTCAGCCATTGCTTTTTCCTCCTTTGGAAAGCGCACGGCTTTCCTTTTGAAGTTGATCCTTCCCTGTTTCAACCCGACCTGACAGGGCGGGGGAATAAACGTATTGCGCTGATCAGTGCAGATAGTGTGCCATCAGGAACGATGGCGGGCGGAATGTGTTAATGTGTTGAAATGATAGTATTTTATTGTTTGTGTGCGGGGGGTGTGGAGATCGGGTTGGAACAGGGGGTGAAAAAAAGTTGTCTATTTATAAAAAATATGGTGAAAAATATTTTTCTTTTTAAAAAATATTTTATGACGACCAGGGTCGTTCGGCCCACATTCAGGGGTGGGGAATAAAGCTTTGGCGGTTTATACCGAACCGTTTGAGCTTATAGTGGAGCAGTTGTCGTGATATGCCCAGCTGGCGGGCTGCCTGGGTCACATTGCCGTTGGTGGCAGCCATGGCGGACCGGACCGCATTTTGCTCCCTTTGTTTCTGGCTTTGGGCAAAGCTGAGCTGATCCTGAAATTGAAATGGTGACGAGTTCTCCTGCGTATGTGAGCCGTGGAGGAAGATCCCCGGGTCGGTGCAGGTCATATCCGCTTTTTCAAGGCAGTCCAACCCCGGACCAAAGTGCTGGAGGCCAATGGTCTTGTCCTGGCCCACCAGGTTCATGGCGCCCTCGATCAGGTGTTCAAATTCACGGATATTTCCCGGCCAATGGTACGCTTTGAACAGCTCCATCACTTCGCTGGAAATCGATTGTACATTGCTGCCCAGGCGGGTGTTGAACTCACCTATGAAATGGCCCGCCAGTTCTTCCATATCATCGATCCGCTCCCGCAACGGGGGCAGTTTGATCATGACAACCCCGAGCCTGTAAAAAAGATCGGTTCTTAACAGCTCGTTTCGGATGGCAGCCCTTGGATCCTGGTTAACCGACGAGATGACCTTGACGTTCACTGGGGTTTCCCTGACCGATCCCAGGCGGCGGACACTTTTTTCCTGGATCGCCCTGAGCAGTTTGGCCTGAAGGCTGATGGGCATGGCCAGAAGTTCATCAAGGAACAGTGTGGAGCCGTCAGCGATTTCAAACAGGCCGGGTTTATCAAGCGCACCTGTGAATGCCCCACGGGTGGTCCCAAAGAGCATGCCTTCCAATAGATCATGGGGGATGGCAGCACAATTCACCGCAACAAATTTATTGTCGCACCGGGGGCCCTGGTTGTGGATGGCCTGGGCAAACAGCTCCTTACCGGTGCCGGTTTCTCCCTGGATCATAATGGGGGAGGTGGAGAGCGCGGCTTTGCGTGCAATCTCAATGGCATGCCTGAATCCGTGCCCGGAGCCGATCAGGTGTGAAAAGTTGTACCGGGTCGCATTGCCCTGATCCGGAGTCGTGGACTCGCGTGTGGCCGCCGGAGTGGAGCGGTGCAAAAGCTCATAGTCTTTTATAAAACAGATGGCGCCATTGACCCGTCCGTGATCATACAGGGGATAAGCAGAGGTGATGGTGTGAACCACCTTGCCTTTGCAGGTGCGGTAGAAAAAGGTTTTGTTCCTGATGGACGCATTGTGAATCATGCATTGCATCATGAGTGAGGTCCGGTGGGTCAGGTCGTAGATCTCGGTGATTTTTACACCGATGGCGTCCTCCTGAGAAATGCCGTCGATCACGGATTGGGCCCGATTATAGAACAGGATGGTGCCATCCAGGTTGGATATGATCACCCCATCATCCAACTGGTTCATGACCGATATGAAATCGATGCCTTCCAGGTTCATTCCGGACAAAGAAGGTGCAGTGTTTTGTAACGTCATGACTGTATCCTTAAACAGGCGGTGTTTTAGGATTTTTTTATATCATATGCCGCTGAGCAGGTCAAAATTGTGATCTTGACAGGTGCTACAATGTGGTAAATATATATTGAATATGCCTGCAGGTCGTACGCATTGTTTTATACCCCTCACGTCAACTCGTTCAAAATCTTCTTATAAGGCAGGCATCGTATCCCGCATAGACACAACGTTCCGTAAAAGGAGAACAATCATGAGAATTCCAAAGGAAGAGGTGCCGGCCAGGGTGGATGTGCCCGGTGCCACCGCGCGTCAAATAAAGGATTTTGGTGACGCCACCGGGTATGGGAAAATCGGTGGAGAATATTTTTCACTATCTGCAGGAACCGATCTTGCACCACTGCTCAAAGGGCTTGATGGAGACCTTTGTCAGTCGCCCCACTGGGGGTACATTATTGAAGGGCGTCTACTTGTTGGGTTTGCAGACGGCCACACAGAAACCGCAAGTGCCAATGATCTGTTTTACTGGCCGCCGGGCCATACGGTCAAGGCTGAGAAAGATACCGAAATGGTTCTGTTCAGCCCCCAGCACGAACATGGGCAGGTGATTGATCACATTCTTAATCAACTCCAGGCCAAATGATTGTCACTAAAATTAGAGACGGCCGCCTTTATCATAAAGGCGGCCGTCTGGTTTGGGTTAGAGGTTATGGGTGATGTTAGGACTGGCTGGCAAGGCCCTTGGCTGCAAAGGAGGGTGATGCAGCCTTGCTCGGGCTGCCGGGGCCAGTAGAAACACCGGGGGATCCATGGTTGATGGTGGTGAAATCAGGATATGCATTACCACCGTGCTCTGTGGCATCCAGGCCTTCAAGCTCCTCTTCAGCAGAGACTCTCAGGCCAATGGTTGCGTCGATCAGTTTGAACAGCAGATAGGCCACCGGGAAGGTCCAGGCAAAGCAGGCCACAATACCGATGACCTGAACGCTCAAGATACCCAGGGTCATTCCTTCAATATTGAAAATACCGGCGGCCAGGGTACCCCAGGCACCGCAGACACCGTGTACGGAGATCGCACCGACCGGATCGTCAATTCTGATCTTGTCAAAGAAAAGTACGGAAAAAATAACCAGGACCCCGGCGACGGCACCGATGATAATGGAACTTCCGGGGGTGACATTGGCGCAGCCGGCAGTAATGCCGACCAGGCCGGCCAAGGCGCCGTTCAGGCTCATGCCGACCTCCGGTTTTCCAAACTTCATCCAGGAGACGATCATGGCCAGGACCGCCCCGGCTGCGGCAGCCAGGTTGGTGTTAACAAAAATCATGGCAATGTCTTTTGTAGCAGCAGTGGTGGAACCGGGGTTGAAGCCGAACCATCCGAGCCAGAGAATAAAGACACCCACCGCAGCCAACGGGATGTTATGGCCCAGGATCGGTTTGACACGTCCCTCTTTGGTGTATTTGCCCAGCCGCGGTCCGAGCACCATGGCGCCAGCCAGAGCAGCCCAACCACCCACTGAATGAACAACAGTTGAACCGGCAAAATCGATAAAACCGAGGCCTTCAAGCCATCCGCTGCCGTTGAGCAGGCTTCCCCAGGCCCAGCTTCCGAATACCGGATAGATCAGGCCGGTTATAAATACAGAATACAGCAGGTAACCCGAGAATTTGGTCCGTTCGGCCATGGCACCTGAGACGATGGTGGCGGCAGTGGCTGCAAATACGGCCTGGAACATCCAGAATGCAAGTATCCAGGGGTCGCCGCCGATTTTAAAACCGCTCAAGAAAAAATCAGATGTACCGAAAAATCCGGTTTTTGAGGTACCGAACATCAGGCCGAATCCGACGGCAAAAAATACAAGGGATCCCATGGAGAAGTCCATCAGGTTTTTCATCATGATGTTGACCGCATTCTTGGCCCGGGTAAACCCGGCTTCCACCATGGCAAACCCGGCCTGCATGAAAAACACCAGTACTGCGGCAACCAGCGTCCACACATAGTCTGCATGGGACTGTACCAGGTCGATGGCGGTTTTATTCGAGGCGATTGTAGGAGCGTCATCTCCGGCCCAGGCGGCAGTAACAGACAAAACCATATATACTAAAATCATACCCAACTTTTTCATTTTACTTCTCCTTTCTAAATTATAACGCTTCAACGCCGGTTTCACTGGTTCTGATTCGAATGACATCTTCAACAGGCCGGATAAAGATTTTTCCATCCCCGATCTTTCCTGTTTTTGCATTGTCTATAATGGTGTTGACCACCGACTCCACCTGTTCGTCATTGACTGCGATTTTGATCTCCACCTTGGGTACAAAATCGGTCTGGTATTCAGCCCCCCTGTAAATCTCCTTGTGCCCTTTCTGTCGGCCGAAGCCCATGACTTCAGAAATGGTCATCCCCTTGATGTTCATGTCGGTGAGTGCATCTTTCACCTCATCCACTTTAAAAGGTTTGATGATTGCCAGTATCTCTTTCATTGAACTCTCCTTTGTTTTAAATTGAGTTGTGTTATCGTGTCGGCTTGGCCATATAGAATTGCAAGACAGGGACCAGGGTGGATTTTTGGGTAAAATTTTCTATAAATAGCTGGAATTTAACAAAATATTTATAATTGCTTGATCGATGTAATGAATTATTAAGTTTCATTTTTGTAATTTTAATACTACATAAATGTAATAAATAAATTATTTTTTTAGAATTACTCATGCTTTCAATACGGTTTCCCGGGTCGGATGCCTTTGCTGTGAAAGGGTCTGGGTATACAGCTGTTTGAGATCACAGGGGCTCAGGCTTCGCTTTTCAACGCCTGCCTGGTTGCGCACCAGGTGAAGCAACCGGGCGGCTTCCCGGTCTGTGATGCAGATGCCCTGTTTGGAAAGAATATGCCGCAGACCGGCCTTTCCGGAATGGTACCCTGCCACGATCTGTGGCGGGCCGGCGCCTAATGCCGCAGAATCTATGGCCTGGTAGGCAGAGGGGTTTTCAAGAAGGCCGGCACAATGGATACCGGATTCATGGCGGAACACATCCTTTCCAACCACCGGTTTGGTGTCAGGCAGGGTCCGGCCGGATGCCCGGGCAACCAGTTTGCTGAGCCGGAGAAACCGTGACGGGTTTATCCGGCTCTTATGGCTGCCCAGTTCGAACAATGCCATGCAGACCTCCTCAAGGGCTGTATTGCCCGCCCGTTCACCCAAACCGTTGACCGTGACGCTGAGTGACCCGGCACCGGATTCTGCAGCACTGACCGCATTGCCAGTGGCCATCCCTAAATCATTATGGCCGTGAAATTCGAGCACCGATCCCGGGACAAACCGGGTAAGCGACTTTACCGTGTCCATCACAGAGGAGGGGGTGGCCAGACCGACCGTATCGGCGATCCGGACACTGTGAACACCTAGTTCGTGGGCCAGCACCGTGAATTGTTTGAGGAAAGACAGGCGTGTTCGTGTCGCATCCTGGGCCCCCACCGATACCTGGTCAAACCGTTGCTTTGCTAAACCGACAAGGCATTCGAGACCCTGTATGACCCACGCCTCGTCCTTGTCAAAGGTCGTGAGCAGGATTGATGATGTGGGGAAGCTGATATGCACACCTGGTACACCGCATGTCGCGGCCGTCTCAATATCCTCTGCAGTTGCCCGGCACCAGGCGGTCAAGGTGCAGGGCAGCTTCAGGGCAGCGATCTGTTTGATCTGGCTGCAGATAGACTGGCCCATGGCTGGAATTCCGGCCTCGATCTCATCTACACCGGTTTCGGCCAGCAGGGAGGCGATTTTTAATTTTTCAGCGGTACTGAATACGACTCCCGGTGCTTGTTCACCATCCCTGAGTGTGGTATCAATGATCCTGACCGTGTTGGTCCGTGGATTGGTTTCTAAGTTGTACGGGTTTCTTGGTTTCATGATAATATTACAATTTTGTATTTAATTATTATAATGCATATTCTTCTGCAACCACGCCATCTTCAATGGCATCCAGGATATCATCGATCGCTTCCTCACTGTCCACGTTTCCGTACCACAGATTGTCCGGGTAAACGACCATGACCGGTCCGTCATCGCACATCTTGAGGCAGCAGGTACTGGATACGATGACGCCATCCAGCCCCCGGTCTATAATTTCATTTTCAATATAGGGCAGAAAGTCCAGTGCCCCTTTGCGATGGCATTTTCCTTTGGGCTCGCCTGACGGTCGGAAGCTTGCGCAGACCAGGATGTGTTTCTTGGGTTTTTCCATAACGGTTCTCCTTGATGATTAAATGGTTTACATGCAGCCGGTTCCACTGCCTTGGCAGGAGCGGCTGCATATTTTCTGCTCTCTTGCGATGAGGTGATTGATGTTCTCGTTGTTTTTCACGGCATGGATGACCTCGTGGATCATACCGTTGACCTCAAGGATGTCGATCCCTTTTTTCGATAAGATGTTCCGGGGGACCTCCCCGATGCCGCTGACCAAAAGCATCTGGCAGTCCTTAATGCTATCCGCAAGTGCCAGCCACCTCAGATCCTGGGACCCGGGTTCCGGGGTTGGTCGATTATCCACATGGACCGGTTCATCATCATCGATATCATAGATCTGGAGCTGTGCGGCCTCGCCCAGATGCTGGTTCACCAGCATACCTTCATGGGTGGCCACGGCAACACGTGAAGGCAGGAGTAATCCCTTACCGGCTGTGTCCGGTTCAGGGTCAACCGGGGACGGTTCAGGGTCTGATGCATGATCGAGCATCCGCTGCATCAACTCAAGGTTGGGTTCATCCCCCAGACGCCCCACGGCATCCGCCCGGCAACGGGTACAGTGATGCATTTGGGGGACAAAGCCCTCAGCCGTCTGCCTGACTTTGGACATCAGGTCCGGATCCGGTTCGCTGATATGGGAAAAATTGGAACCGGCATTGGGAAAGTAGGGCATGCAGTTGAGCAGGTCCACGTTTAAAGCAGCCATTTTTTCTGCAATGTCACCGATGTGGTGATCATTGATGCCCGGGAGCACAATGGCATTGACTTTGACAATGATCCCCAGCGCCTTTAACCCCTTGATGGATTCCATCTGCCTGTCCATGAGGATCCGGGCGCCCTCGGCCGGAGGCAGGGATCGTTTGCCGTACCTGACCCAGGCGTAGATTTTTTCTCCAATGGCCGGATCCACGGCATTGACCGTAATACTGACGTGGCTGACCTCAAGTTGTTTGAGTTCCTTGAGCCAGTCAGGCAGGCCAAGTCCGTTGGAGGCCACGCACAGAAGCATCTCAGGGTATTTTTCCTTGACCATCTCCAGGGTGGTCAGGGTTTGTTCAGGGTTGGCAAACGGATCTCCCGGACCTGCAATGCCAACCACCGATGTATTGGGGTGAAATGCCATAACATCCTCCAGGTAATTCATGGCCTGGAACGGTTTGAGCAGCGTGCTGGACACACCCGGGCGTGATTCATTCACACAGTCAAATTTCCGGTTGCAGAAATTGCACTGGATGTTGCACCGTGGGGCCACCGGCAGGTGGACACGGGCGAAATCCTTGCAGGCACCGGGGTTAAAACAGGGGTGTTTATTTATATTCATCACAATTTCCTTTTTCTACATGTACGAGTAACCAAACTGTGAGCTATCCTGCTGCATGTGCAGCAGCGCGTTGATGATGGTATCAAACAGGTGCAGGGCACCTTTGTATCCGATGTGAAGTATCCGGGTGCCCCCGACCCGGTCATGGATCGGGAATCCCACCCGGACCAGGGGGATTTTCAACCGCCTGGCCATGGCGTATCCCTTGCTGTTGCCGATCACCAGGTCTGGTTTTAAAAATCTGGCCCTCTCCTCCATCCGGGCAAAATCCATGTTTTCATGGACGCGGACCTGATCAAATATGTTTTCAGGCAGGACAGACCTCAGCGCATCTTCAAAAAAGCTGCTTTTACCACCGGAGGCACACAGCACCGGGATAATCCCCACCTCTCCCAGGAAACCGGCCATGCCGACCACAAAATCCTCTTCACCATACAGGACGGCCTTGCGCTGGGAGACATATTTATTGCCGTCTACATAGGCATCGATCAACCGGCCTTTCTGGCTGCTGTATTTGTCCGGCAGGGGTTTTCCCGTGATATATTCAAGGTGCTGGAAAAGGGTGTCGGTGGCTTTGACCCCGATGGGCAGTCCTGCCCGGATGCAGGGGACATTGAAACGGGTTTCCAACAGGGACCCTGCGCTGGTCAGTCCTTTTTGGTCAACCTGGTTTTCAAGTACGTTCCCAAATTCAAGGCTGAAGGCGGAAAGATTCATTTTTTCAATCCAGGATATGGGGGTGCCGCCGTCCTGAATAGCCTGGTATTCCACCCATGAGGGACCTTCAAGCCTTTCTGAATAATCCGGCAGGATAATCACCCGGGTATCAAGATCATGGAAAATTTCTTTTAAATGGCGGATATCCTCGTTGGACAGCATGCCGGGAAACAGATTGACCGTCTGTTTCTTTTTGGGCTTGTACTGTTTTTTGTTTGAAACGGGGTTGAAACGGTCCACCACTGCCTTGACCGCCTGGTGAAACCCGTCCACATGGGTGCCGGTGTAGCTCGGGGTGGATACATGAACCAGCGCGGCCTTCCCGGCTGTTTTGCTCAGACTTTCCAGGATCATGGGGACATCATCCCCAATGGTTTCACTCAGGCAGGTGGTGGCAATTCCGATCATGGTGGGGGCGTACTGCTTTTCGATATTTTCAATCGCCAGCTTGAGGTTGGCGCCTCCGCCGAAAATCGCGGTTTCTTCTGAGAAATTGGAGGATGCAATATCCACAGGCTCCTTGAAGTGGCTGATCAGGTATCGCCGCATGTAGGTTGAGCACCCCTGGGAGCCGTGGAGCAGAGGAATTGCTTTTTCAATCCCGCTGAATGCGAGGGCAGCCCCCAGAGGTGTACAGTTTTTGCAAGCATTCTGGGTGGCGGTATAAAACGGTTTATGCATCATGATGGTTGTTTCCTCTATTTTGGGGTCAAGACCGACGCCCGTCTGGGGACCAGCTGCCAGATCGGGCTGGTCACGGTCTGGTGGACCTCCCGGGCAAAATTTTCCATGCCGATAAAGCCGGCCAGGGGTATCTTTCTTTCATGGTTATGATCACAGAACCCGATGCCCAGCTTATAGGCGATGGGGCGCTCTTTCACCCCGCCGATGAACAGGTCTGCATCCTTTTCCATGATGTATTTGGCCAGTTCCAGGGGGTTGGCATCATCCAGGATGACAGTGCCGGGGTTGCACATCTCCCTGAGAACCTTGTAATCCTCTTTGCTGCCGGTCTGGGAGCCTGCCAGGACCACCTCCATTCCCAGGTGTTTGAGCGCCTTGATCAGTGAAAAAGCCTTGAACGCGCCTCCCACATAGATGGCGGCCCGTTTCCCGACCAGGTCTTTTTTCATTTCAGACAGGGAAGGGATGATTGACCTGACCTGGTTTCTGACCAGCTTTTCCGTCCGTTTCATGATGTCTGGGTTGTTATTAAAAAACCGGGCCACCCGGTAAAGCGCATCCGAGGTGTCTTCAATGCCAAAGTAGGAGACACGGATAAAGGGGATGCCGTAGGCGTCTTCCATTTTTTTGGCCAAATGGGTCATGGAGCCGGAGCACTGGACCACATTCAGGCTGGCCCTGCGGGCCATTTTCAGATCATTGATCCGCCCGTCCCCGGTCATGACACTGACCACCCGGACTCCCATGCGGCGGTAGTAGTCCTTGATGATCCAGGTCTCACCGCCGATGTTGAATTCACCCAGGATATTGATGCTCTGGGGGAGTTTGCGCTTGGTCCGTCCCCGGTCCACCAGGTTGAACAAGGCTTCGCAGGCCGCGGTATACCCGTCTTTTTTTGTGCCCTTGAATCCTTCGGAGTGAACCGGAAGCACCGGGATGCCGGTTTTGCTCTCCACGGATTTGCATACCGATTCCACATCATCTCCGATAATGCCGACAATGCAGGTGGAATACGCAAATGCCGCCTTTGGATCATACTTATCGATCAGTTCGAGCAGGGCACTTTCCAGCTTTTTCTCACCGCCGTAGATGATATCGGTTTCAGACAGGTCCGTGGAGAAACTGTTCCGGTGGAGTTCAGGCCCTGATGAAAGCGCCCCCCGGATGTCCCAGGTATAAGAGGCACACCCGATGGGGCCATGTATCAGGTGCAGGGCATCGGCAATGGGATAGAGAACCACACGTGAGCCGCAGAATACACAGGCTCGCTGGCTCACAGAGCCGGCCAGGCTGGTCTTTTCACAGGCGATGTCAAAATCGTCTTTTCCCTTCTGGAATACCTGGTGTTCTCTTTCCTTTAAGACTGAGATCGTTTCCATGATTTTTTCCTGTTACAGAACAAGTTCAAATTTTTCTTCGGGCGCATCCCGGTCAAGTCTTTCAAGGATGGCATCAAGGATCTTTTCCAGAAGACGGATGCCGCCTGTATAACACACCGTGGGAAAATAGCTGTGGCCGACCCGGTCCAGGATGGGGAATCCATACCTGACAAAGGGGATATCATCATCCCTGGCCATGTATTTGCCGTATGTGTTGGCAATCAGGAGATCAACCGGTTCATTCTTGATCCACTGGTGCAGCAGGAACATGTCTCCGCCCACTTTGACGTTAACCTTGCAGGGCAGGTCCCGGGTGATCTCCAGAATCCGCTTTTCAAAGTTCTTGCCCGGCGTTCCGGTTACGATGTGGACCGGAATCATGTCCAGGGACACCAAGAATTCCACCAGGGGGATCAGGTGGTCCGGGTCTCCGGCCAGGGCGACTTTCCGACCGTAAAAATACTGGTGCATATCCGTGATGATATCCAGCAGCTGGCCCCGCTCCCGGGTAATGCTGTCCGGAACACTTACACCGGCGGCTTTTCTCAAGGAATCGATAAACCGGTCTGTGGCCGACAGCCCGATAGGCAGGTCCTGGATCTGGCAGGGTACCTTGAGGCTGGTATCCAGGGCGCGTGCTGCATCAGCCGATGCCAGCGGGCCCAGGGCAATGGTCCCGGCGCTGTCTCCGGCGCTTTCAAGTTCCTCGCGAGTCACCCCGCCGTCAGGAAACATTTTATAGCGCCCGGTCTGGGGGCCATTCAGGACGTTGGAGGTGTCCGGGAAAAGGATCGGGTCGATTCCCATTGCCCGCACTACCCGTTTGATCTCTGTCATGTCAGAGGGTTCGACAAATCCGGGGATAATGTTGTATTTGCCGTTGGGTGTGCCCGAAGACCGGGCAAACTGCATCACCATGGCTTTGGTCATGTTTGAGAATCCCGTGACATGAGATCCTACATAACTGGGGGTGCTGGCATGGATGACAAACTTCCCGTCAGGAATTTTTCCATCCTTTCCGGCCTTGTCTGAAATCTGCTGTACATCGTCACCAATGGTTTCGGACAGGCATGTGGTGTGTACCGCAATGATGTCCGGGTCATATGTGGTAAAAATGTTGTCAATGGCCTGGATCAGGTTGGCCTGGCCCCCGAATACCGAGGACCCTTCTGTGAATGAACTGGTGGCGGCCATGACCGGTTCCCGGTAATGGCGGGTCAGGGTACTCCGGTGGTAGGCGCAGCACCCCTGTGAACCATGGCTGTGGGGGAGGCAGCCGTGGATTCCCAGGGCTGCGTACATGGCGCCGATGGGCTGGCAGGTCTTGGCAGGGTTGACAGTCAGGGCTTTTCGCTCTTTTATGTCCGTATGGGTATGTCTGAGAAGCATGTGCGTACGTCTCCTGTATTTCTGGCGTTCTAAATTAAATGTAAGGGTTGACGGTAAAAACGGTCGGGTTATTCCCAAACGTAGGTGGCAGACAGTTCCGGGTTGGCCTGCCAGGGTGCTTCAAGGTATTGCCAGACCCTGGAATTCACCAGGCGGTCGATTTCAAGATAGAAGTTGACTGCCCCTTTGAATCCAGCGTAAGGGCCTCCGGAATCGTAACTGTGGAGCTGTTTCATAGGGATTCCGCTTTTCTGGATCGCATATTTTTCCTTGATGCCGGCACAGTAAATGTCTGGTTTGTAGATTTGAAGCAGCAGCTCGGTTTCATGCTGGCTGACATCATCGATCACCAGGGTCTGGGACTCCATATCCGGCATCATGCCTTCATAATTCTTGAACTCAAACCCTTTGCTTTCAAGGGCCTGGATCTGGGCAGCACTTTTTCTGGGCTGATACTTTTGGGGGTCTTTTTCAATATCGAGTTCTTCAATATTCCGGGAATCTGCGTCGATCTTGATATCCGGTATCACCTGGCGTCCCTCGTAGTCATCCCGGTGGGCAAACTCATACCCTGCAGAAACGGTTTTCATACCGATCTCTTTAAAAAGCTCCTGGTAATGATGGGCCCGTGATCCGCCCACAAACAGCATAGCGGTCTTTCCCTGGCATCTTGCCTTGACCTCCTGCCGGATCCGTTCAATTTCAGGCATCTCCTTTTCAATGACCTTTTCAACTTGTTCAATTAGTTCCGGGTCTTCAAAATACTGGGCGATTTTCCGCAACGATTTGGCCGTGGACTTGGCCCCGATAAAGTTGATCTTGATCCATGGAATGCCGTACTTGACCTCCATCATATCGGCCACGTAGTTGATGGAGCGATGGCACATCACGGTATTCAGATCAGCCGTATGGGAGTTGGCAAACTGGTCATAGGTGGAGTTTCCGCTGAAGGTCGAGACGACCGATATCCCGCAGGCTTCCAGGATACGGTCGATTTCAAACCCGTCGCCGCCGATGTTGTATTCACCCAAAAGGTTGATCTTGAATTTTGCATCACTGATGGTGTCATCTTCACCGACCACATGGGTAAATATGCCGTTGTTGGCAATATGATGCCCGGCGGACTGACTCACCCCCCGGTACCCTTCACAGGAGAACCCGAATATATTGATGCCCAGCTCCGCCTTCATCTCCCGGGCCACGGCATGGACATCATCGCCGATCAGACCGACCGGGCAGGTGGAGAAAATGCTGATCGCCTTGGGCTTGAAGATGTCATAGGCCTCCTTGATTGCGGCTTTAAGCTTTTTTTCTCCGCCAAATACGATATCCGAGTCTTCCATGTCCGTTGAGAAACAGTAGGTCATGTAGTTGTCGTCCTGGTCCGTGGGGGGCTGGGTCTGGTTTCGTCTCGTGAGCCACGAGTAGAACCCGCAGCCGATGGGCCCGTGGGTGATGTTCACAATGTCCCTCGTGGGCCCGAGAATAACCCCTTTGCAGCCGGCATAGGAGCAACCGCGCTGGGTAATGATGCCGGGAACCGTCCTGACGTTGGCCCCGATCACCGGAACCTGTCCCGTTTCATCCATTGCATTGGGCATGATCTGCTTGGATCTTTTCCGGGCCACCTTGGCCGGGTATCTTTCCAATAGCTCTTTTTTGACGATGTCAGGGTCCGGCAGAACAGGTGAACCCGACTTCCCTTCCTCTTTAATTATCTTTTTTTCTCGATCTTTTAAGTCTACGCTCATAATCTTGTATCGTCCTTGCATCTTGGCGTTAAAAATCATCCAGGACCGTATCACCGTGCTCACTTGTCCTGACGGAAACCGAGTCGGATACCGGCATGATCCAGATCACTCCGTCTCCGGCCTTGCCGGTCTGGTTGGTGTCAATAATGGAGTCAACGGTCTTGGAGACCAGTTTGTCAGGAACCACGATGGAGATGATCCGTTTGGGGATCAGGCGCCCGGACTGGCCCAGCTGGGAGATCGCCTCTTCATATCCGAGTTCGGCCCCTTTGAGCAGTTCCATCCTGACCAGGCCCTTTCCCCGGCCAAGGGCTTCCATGGCAGTCATTGAGGACACCCCCACATCGATAAGGGCCAGTTTGGTCTTGTTGATCATATTCATCCGGATTACGGCCATGACCTCTTTCATGCGCTCACCTCTTCCTTTTCGATCTCATCATCAGTGGGTTCCTTGATCCCGGAACTGATGGTGTACACCTCCTCGATAGGGGAAATAAAAATTTTACCGTCTCCAAACGCACCGTCATCGCCTGTTTTTGCAGTGTCCAGGACCGTTTTCAGCACAAAATCCTTGTCTTTCTCATCAATAACGGTGATCAGCATCTCTTTTGGGATTTCATCGTAGGTAATTTCGCCGATTTTGATGCCGCGCTGCTTGCCGCGCCCGGCGACGCTCATCCGGGTCACTGCCGGGAATCCCGCCTCCATCAGGGCCGCCATGACATCGTTGGTTTTTTCAGGTCTGACTATGGATCGAATCATTATTTTCATCTGTGTTTTCCTTTATCTATGGGTTTTTGCTTAGGCGGCAATGCCGTAAGTGATCAACAGGCTCTCAAGTTCTTCAATTTCCAGGGGGGAGGGGATCACAAACATCTTGTTTTCATCGATTTTTTTGGCAAGCGTCCGGTATTCATCAGCCTGGGTATGCTCCGGGGAATAATCGATAACGGTTTTCCGGTTGATCTCCGCTTTCTGAACCATGTTGTCCCTGGGTACAAAGTGGATCATCTGGGTCCCCAATTTCTGGGCCAAAACTTCGATCATCTCCCTTTCATTATCAACGTTCCTGGAGTTGCAGATCAATCCGCCCAGGCGAACGCCGCCGGATTGGGCAAATTTCACAATTCCCTTGCAGATATTGTTGGCTGCATACATGGCCATCATCTCTCCTGAAACCACAATGTAGATCTCCTGGGCCTTACCCTCGCGGATGGGCATGGCAAACCCCCCGCACACAACGTCACCCAGGACATCATAGAAAACATAGTCCAGGTTTTCATCCTCTGAATAGGCACCAAGCTGTTCAAGCAGGTTGACAGAAGTGATAATTCCCCGTCCCGCGCAACCGACGCCGGGTTCAGGCCCGCCGGATTCCGTGCACAATGTTCCGCCGTATCCGAGTTTGCGGACATCCTCCAAAAGGACATCTTCTCCTTCATCCCGCAGGGTATCCAAAACGGTTTTCTGTGCCAGGCCATTCAGTAAAAGCCTTGTTGAATCGGCTTTTGGGTCACAGCCGACCACCATGATCTTTTTTCCGGCTTCGACCAGGCCGGCAACGGTGTTCTGGGTTGTGGTTGATTTTCCGATTCCGCCTTTTCCGTAGATCGCTATTTTTCTCATTGTTCAGTCCTTTTTTTAATTCAAGTCATCAGATTAATATTAATGTGTTACAGCCTCGTGCATGGACTGAGTAAAATGCAACCATCATTCCATCCGAGGGGAATAAATGGATATATTTTATAACTTATCGTTAATTATAGTTATTTTTTTGAATCAAACATGAAATTTTAGTGGATTTGCCGTGTAAAATTTTTAATTAAAATATTTAAATTTCAAAAATGTAATTAATAAATTACAAAAAAGTATTATTGTGATTTTAGATCAGCATGGTGCCAGGCCTTATAGCCGGGTGTTTTGGGTCAAACAGATGAGGTTGGTTTCCCCCCATTGATGACGCAGGTAGAAGTCAACCGCAGAGGTGTTATCCCTGTCAGCCAGAAGCGAAAGAAAGGATATCCCCCTGGAATCGGCCCAGGTGCAAACCGCATTGAGAAGCGCGCATCCGATCCCCCGGTTCCGGAAATGGCGGTCAACAACCAGATCCTCTACAACGGCGGTAATATTCCCCTGTGCCGTAGATATCCGGGTCTGGGCCGAACACATGCCCACCACCCTGGTTCCAGACTGGGCCACTTTCAGGGCCCGGTGTTTGCCGCAGCCGTCCAGCATCATCCTCAGGCCGCGCTGCTGCTTCTCAGGATCAAATACAAAATCCTTTTCCAGTGCAAAGAGCTGTTTTAACAGCCCGGTCATGTCATCAATATCTGCCGGTGCCGCATTCCTTATTATATAATTGGCTGGGTGCATTTGCTTCTCATTTCAATTTTGTAATTTTTCATGACATTATCAGGTTTCTAATTAGATTGCTGCAAACCGGGTGCCAATGAAGATTTCTTTGCATCATCCCGTTGATTCGTGCTAATTATAAGGTATTCATCAAGTTGGAGAATATCACATCATGACATCTTCAGATCATTATTTGAAAAGAGAATTGTATAATCTGGTGAAAAAGGATTCCACCATTTTCGAATTTTTGCAGAGCGGTTCCCTGGATGGTATATGGTATTGGGACCTGGAGAATACCGCCAATGAGTGGATGAGCCCTCAATTCTGGACCACTTTAGGATATGACCCAGAGACCAGAGAGCATTTGGCATCTGAGTGGCAAGACCTTATAAATCCTGAGGATCTGCAAACAGCGCTGGGGAATTTTGAAAAACATTGCATGAATCCGAATCACCCTTACGATCAAGTCGTTCGTTATCGTCACCAAAACGGGTCTACGGTTTGGGTCCGGTGCCGGGGTATCGCCATCAGGGATGACACCGGAAAGCCGGTCCGCATGCTGGGTGCCCATACAGATATCACACAGCAGAAGCTGGCTGAGGAATCACTTTCCCAGAGTAAGGATTACCTGAGTGTTTTATTTGATTCTACCCTGAATGGGATCATGGTGATAGATGCAGAAACACATATGATCACAGACGTTAACGTAACAGCGACGAAGCTCATCGGTCTGCCAAAAGACAAAATTATCGGGCAGGAGTGTCATCGGTTTGTCTGTCCGGCTGAAAAGGGGAGCTGCCCCATAGCCGATCTGGGACAGACCATTGATGAATCCGAGCGGACACTTCTCACGTCAAATGACGAATCCAAGTCAATTATAAAAACAGTCAAGCAATTGTCTTTTGACGACAAGGAATATTACATCGAAAGTTTTATAGATATTTCAGACCGAAAAACCGTTGAAATGGAAAGAGAAGGCCTGATTTCAGAGTTACAGAAAGCTTTGGATGAAATAAAAACACTAAAAGGGATTGTACCCATCTGCTCCAATTGTAAAAAGATACGGGATGACAAAGGGTTTTGGAATTATCTCGAATCTTATATCGAAAGTCATTCTGATGCGTCATTCAGCCACAGCATGTGCCCGGAGTGTTCAGATGAGTTTTATGGTGACAAGGACTGGTATATTGAAATGAAAAAAAAGAAAGGCAAGGATTAACTGTCTATGTCATATACGAAAGATATTTGACACTACCATCCACTTCATCCGTATCCTGGAGGGGCGACTGTTCTTGCATGAGTGCCCTGCATTTCCTGTATGACTGTAAGAATAATTATTACAGTTACTTCAGAAAAATTTGAATTGTTATATAACACCGGTTTGTTAGTTTGTTACCTGAGGCGGTATCAGTTTTAGAGTAAGGATCACTAGGGTATTTAAAATGAGAGACTATAGCTTCTTAGGAACAAACAACAATCTAATGAATACGCCGACATACGATAAATTGGTTACTCGTATTAGAGAACTCGAAGAAGAACTCTGTTTAAACAAAAGAGTTTTACGGCAGCATGAAATCTCAGAGAAAACCTATCAACTCATGTTTAATCAAACTGTAATTGGTGTGGCGATTTGTGATTCAAAAACTTGTGAGTTTAAAAAGGTCAATAGAAAGTATTCAGAAATTGTGGGTTACACTATTAATGAACTGAGTCAATTATCATTTCTTGAAATCACCCATCCAGAAGATCTTGAAAAAGATCTACATAATTTTCAATTGCTGCTGAAAAGTGAGATTGATTCATATTCCATTGAAAAAAGGTATTTCAGAAAAGATGGATCAGTTGTGTGGGGAAAAATTACTGTTTGGCCTATGTGGAGAAAAGATGAAGACCCTAGCTTTCATATGGCGATTTTAGAAGATATAACTGAACAAAAGCAGGCCCAGGAAGAAAATGCGGAGAGTGAAGAACGATATCGCTCTATTATGGAAGCGTCGCCAGATCCAATAGTTACATATGATATGAAAGGAAATGCAATTTATATTAATCCTGCATTCACGTGCGTATTCGGTTGGAGCCATGATGAAGTAATCGGAAGGAAAGTCGATTATGTACCAGAGGAAGCCAGGCAGGAAACTCAGGGCATGATCAAAAAATTGAAACGGGGTGAGGGTTATTTAAGTTTCAAAACAAAACGATATGATAAAAATAGGAATCTCATCGACATCGACATGAGTTTCAACGTCTGGAAAGATAAATCAGGGAAGCCTGCCGGTAGCGTTGTGATACTACGGGATGTAACTGAGCAGAACAAAGTGCTTTCTCAACTTCAAAAAGCACAAAAGTTAGAAGCGATTGGTACCTTAGCCGGTGGCATTGCTCATGATTTCAACAATATCTTATCCGGAATCTTTGGTTATTCACAATTGGCAGAAATGCACCTGAATACGCCTCAAAAAGCAAGAAAAGATATTGAACAGATACAAAAGGCAGGTCAAAAGGCAGCTGATCTGATCCAACAGATTTTAGCCATCAGCAGGAAGTCGGAGCCCAAAAAAGATCCGCTGTTGATTCACGTGATTATCAATGAAGCAGTCAAGCTACTAAGAGCCACAATCCCCACCACCATTGAGATAAATGAGGATTTGCAGTCTCAAGCATGTGTTCTGGCTGATGCGACAAAAATACATCAAGTCATAATGAACCTTGGCACAAATGCATATCATGCAATGATGGAAAATGGCGGTGTCCTGTCAGTAAGTTTAAAAGAGTTTTGTCTTTCAAATAAGGAAGATATTCCAGACTTGGGCTTAAAACCAGGGCGATATCTCAGACTTGAAGTCAGCGATACAGGCTGCGGTATGGATTCAAAAACCGTGAAAAAAATATTTGATCCATATTTTACAACAAAAGAGCACGGTAAAGGAACGGGGTTGGGTTTAGCTGTCGCTTATGGGATTATTGAAGAACACAAGGGAACAATTAAAGTCTTTAGTGAGCCTGATCAAGGGACAACTTTCCAAGTCTATTTGCCAATAATTGAAAAAAAGGGAATGGATAATTTCATTAATGTTAAAGATGACCAACCTCTAACTGGATCAGAGAATATCCTATTAATTGATGACGACGAAACTGTTTTAAATGCAACCGAGGGTATTTTGAATGAACTCGGTTATAAGGTATACCCTTTTAAAAATGGGAATGATGCTTTTGAAGCCTACAAGTTGAATCCTCAACTGTTTGATTTAATTATCACAGATTTGACAATGCCTGGCATGAATGGATTTGAAGTATCACAAAAAATTTTAGAATTATTCCCAGGTCAACCAGTTGTATTATGCACTGGGCTTGGAGAATCCATTATAAGAGAAAAAGCCCACTCCATAGGTATTGTCAATTATGTCGAAAAACCGATGATCACTTGGAAAGTTGCTAAGACAATTAGGTCAATACTTGACTGAAATAATCCATCATATGAATTCACTCAAATTTTAAGTTGTAAAATCAAACACGTCGAAATGGTTTTTTATTTTACCCGTTAAAAGGGGTGTCCGTGTGTTAACATCAAGGGGTGTCCTTTGGGGGAACTGTTAACACGAAGTTAACGATGTTAATCCGGGTTAACATTTACGAGTCGATCAGGTGAGGGGCGTTATGGATAAAAAAATCAAAATATACAGCCTGTTATTAAAAAGTGTGATCTGTCACTGAAAATGGCACCGGTTTTGCTATCCTTATTATGAAGTCGTACCAAGCTGTTAACCTTAAAACAAAGGAACCCCCCATGAAAAATATGATATTTTTATCTGTATTCATTCTGATTGCCGTTCTGGCTGCCTCACCTGCATTTAGCTCAAGCCATAAAAAAGGGCACAGCTATGCCGGTCATTTCGGGCACATCGATACCAGTGGAGATGACATGGTAAGCTGGGATGAATTTAAGGCACACTTCTCCCATGCTGAGACAAAAGTGTTTGAAGAGGCGGATGGAAACGATGATGAGCTGATCGATCACGATGAGTGGCATGAATTCAAGGAAAAACACGGATACGGCCACGGTGAAGGACATCACCACGACTAATCCCTGATACAATCAATTTAAAAAACCATACCCTGGAGCAGGATTAACACGCTCAGGGTATGGTTTTTTTATTGGCAAACCGGTAATCTCTTTACATGTGAGCGCCTCCCTGTTAATGGAGAGAAAAAATGTATTAACACATAGCGCAGGATGAGGGTTTGATAGAGACAGTCAAGGATGCCATACAGTTTTTCAGGGTCAATTACCGGGCCATTTTTTTACTCACCGTCATTATTGAACTGCCTTTCATGATTCTGGGCAACCTGGACAAGCTGGGTGATCCGGCATCATCTCTGTATAACTGGGCGGTCATCGGGGACTCCGGGTATATCTGCCTGGGCATTCCCGTTTCCATGGGTGCCCAGGCCGTACTTTACTATCAGATTATCCATGGTGCTGCATTCAGCCTGAATGACTGCTTCGATCAGGTCAAAAGGCATTTCAGTGCTCTCGTCATTGCATCTGTGATTTACGCGTTAATATTTATCTGCGGCCTGATGGTGTTCATTTTACCGGGATTGTACATGGCTGCACGGCTGAGTTTTTACCCCTTTTACATCATGTACGAGAACCTGCCGCCCATGCAGGCGTTGAAACAAAGCATGGTGGTTACCCGGAGCTATTTCACGGAGGTGGTCCTGCCGGTCATGGGAATCAGTTTTGTTATCCTGGCGGTGTCCTAT
>QZLA01000347.1 GCA_004796375.1 Desulfobacteraceae bacterium | reverse complement strand
TTAACCAGTTCACTCGCGGGAATTTTAAATTTGAACACATCACTGCGGTAATGACAAAGTGACACACTGAAAGGGATGCCGTTCTCCCGGTGGGACACCCACTCCAGATAAATACAGGGAATGGGGTCGGTGATGTTGAAAAGCGCCATCTCCTCCTTGCCGGCAACTGCTGCACTGATGTACTGGGTCACTTGGTGGATATGGGTATCAAACCGCTTCTCCATCAGTTCAAGGGGCGGCACATCAATTACCATATCGATTAACGGCTTGAATTCATGGTATGGAAAGAATACTCTCTCGATGATGACCGGCTTTTGCCGGGCATAGCATACCATGGTCAGACAGATGACTTTCTGACCTTTTTCAATACAGAGGAATTTTTGGACCTGATCATCGGCCGGCATCACCGCCCGGTCAAGTATTTCGAAATGATGGGGAATGTCCTGGACAGCCATCTCATGGGAAAACCGCATGGGCCGGCTGGCATCATAGGTCAGCTTGATGATGCCGGAGGACATCACAAAGGTCCCCTGTCCGGGGCGGCGCTCAAGCACCCCTTCAAGGACCAGCGGGTCAATGGCCTTTCGAACGGTCATCCGGCTGGCATCAAACTGTTTGGACAAATCAGGTTCAGTGGGGATCTTATCCCCGACCTTCAGGTTTCCCACACGGATCTGGGCATGGACCCAGTCATAGATCCGGATGTATTTGGGTTTGATCCTCTTTTCATAAATTCGCATGCCACACCCCGTTCTTATAATACCCGGGCCAGCTCCTCCAGAAGCATCACATATCCCCTTTGCCCCCTGTCAAGACTTTCCAGGCGGAAGAACTCATTGGGGCTGTGAAGATTCTCATCTTCATAGCTAAAGGCAAAATTGACCGTATACACACCGAGTGTTTCAAGAAAAAGCGAGCAGATGGGAATGGTGCCACCGCATCTTGAAATCAACGGCGCTTTCCCGTAGAGTCTTTCCAGAACACCTGCAGCAGCAATATTTCCCGGGTGATCATGGGGCATGAGATAGGCCCCTACCTTTCCGTCACGATTGATAACATCAACGCGAACCCCAGGCAAGGTGAAATTCCTTATATGTGTATTAATCGCAGCACTGACCTTTTCAGGATCCTGGTCTGCTGCAAGCCGGCAGACAATCTTTGCCTGCGCCTTTGCCGGCACAATCCCTTTTATACCTTCCCCTTGGTATCCCCCCTCGACGCCACAGATTTCAAGGGTGGGCCTTATGGCGCCCCTTTCAACAGCCGTGTACCCCGGCTCCCCGAACAACTCGGGAACCTGCAGATGGGTGGCAAGCTCGGATTCATCCATAGGCAATGCGGCCAGCTGCTGCCGTTCTTCAGGAGTGGGTTCCCTGACATCGTCGTAAAATCCTGTGACAGCCACCCGTCCATCCGTGTCATGAAACGATGCCAGAATATGGGTCAACGCATGGATGGGGTTTTGGATGACGCCGCCGTAGAGCCCTGAATGGTAGTCTTTGGAAGGGCCTGTGACACGGATTTCAAGGGCCATGTTTCCTCTGAAGCCGATTTCGACTTTGGGCTGGTCAGGCGAGAGCTGGAGCCCGTCGGCACTGACCACCAGGTCACAGGCCAGAAGTGTTTTGTTTTGTGCCACAAAATCGGGCAGCTGCGGGCTGCCGATCTCCTCCTGTCCTTCGAAGAAGAACTTGACATTAACCGGCAGCTTACCGCTGGTTTTCAGCATCGCTTCAACGGCAGTAATGGGGGAGAACAGGTTTCCCTTGTCATCCGATGCACCCCTGGCAAAGACACGGTCCTGTTTAATCACCGGTTCAAAGGGAGGAGAATCCCACAGATCCAACGGATCCACCGGTTGCGTGTCAAAGTGGCCGTAAATCAGAACGGTCGGAAGGCCATCCTCCTGAATCCAGTCCGCGTAAACCACGGGGTGGCCGCCTGTGGGCATCATCTCCACGTGGTTCAATCCGGCCTGTTTCAGACGGTCAGCTACCCACTGCCCGGCCATTTTGACATCAGTTTCGTGCTCAGATTGGGCCGAGATGCTTGGGATTTTCAGGAATTCAAGCATCTCGGCAATATAGCGATCACGGTTTTGGGTCAGGTAATCCTGCCATTCCATATCTTACTCCTCCAGGCCTTTATCGCTTTTAACTGATCGATTCGGGTTCATCAGCACAACTCTTTTCGGGCCGCTTCAATGATCGTGTCAAACTCTTTTTCCACCTCATCGGGCAGGGGGAGGTCTTCATTTTTGTCCAGGATCTCGGTGACCCGCTCCCGGCATTTCTCAGTCATGTTTTGACAGCCCTCCTCCTCCCATTTCTTAGGCAGATCATAGAGACCGACTTTGGGACGGAACAGCTCCCCGGTTCTCAGGTGTTTAAGGGTGTGGGGATTCAAAAAGAAATCCTTGCCCTCCATGGCGTCGGCAATCACATCCACTGCCAGGTGATCCGGGTCAATCTTGACCCCCTGGTTCATCCGCTGGTTCATACCAAACACCTCATCATCGAACACCAGGTCCTCAAAGGACGCGATAAATCCGCTGCCGAAACTCCCGAATCCTGATATGACGTCAGCACCGGCCAAAAAAGGCAGCAGACCGTTTGTGGAGGACTCGACGCCTAACTGCAGGTCATGGGTGCAGGAAGTGGATGAATAGCCATACACATCACTGGGAATACCGTAATGGCGGGCCAGTTGCACCGAGCAGGCACCGATGATCCCGATTTCCGGAACCCCCCAGATGGAGTGCCCGTTGGTCATATTGGCCGAACACAGGCGCGCGCCGTAAAACACCGGGTTGGACGGATTGATATCATGGCTGAGAACGCAATAGGCCAGAATATTGGCATTCATCTGGACCATACCGCCGCCAATGGTCATGGGCGCAGTAAATCCCAGTATGGGCGCGACCAGCGAAAGCGTGGGGATGCCTTTTGAGATCAGGGCTTCCATCACGCCGGTGATCTCTGCCGGATAATACAAGGGGTCCTCAGGCGAGATGCCGATGGTTGACGTGGGATAATTGTCGGGGTTGTCAAATGATCCTTCATAGGCCTGGAGGAGTTCTGCCACATACCGGGCTTGGGCTGCCGTAGATACGGCCTGACCGGACCCGGGCTTGGTCCCCAGTCGCAGGGTGGTGGCATTCTGGATCAGTTCACTGATTTCAGCCGGCATTTCCTGGGGCTGGATCAACGCCCCCACCATGCTCAAGTTGTCCAGGTGGTTCATCAGACGGATCATATCCTCAAGATCCGTTAACGTGGCATTTCTTTTTTTACCGGTTTCCCGGTCTATAATATACGGGATGGATGCACCCGTATGGGTGGCGGTATGTCCGGTACCGATTTCAAGGGTGTCCCCTTTTCGGCCGATGAAAGTCACCTGCCGGGGAAGGTCTTTCAAAGCGGCATCAATCAATTCGGACGGGATCTGAACTTTATTGTTGTTGTTTGTACACCCCTTTTTTTTCAGCCGGGCAATGAATGTCTCATCCTCCATTCTGATGCCTACCTCAGCCAAAACACGCCGGCTGGCCTGGTCGATATTGTGAATATCTTCATCGCTGAGATACTTGAGCCAGGTTTTTGTCAGTTCAGTCATTCACTTACTCCTTTACCAATCAATTATTCTTCTAAAAAACATGATATATAATGATTTTCCCCGATCTGCCGCAGCGCGGGGGCGTCGGATCTGCACCGGTCCATTGCCTCTGGGCACCGGGTGTGGAACTCGCATCCTTTGGGGCGGTTGATCAGGCTGGGGATTTCACCTTTCAGGACGGTCCTGGTTTTGGGTGCATCCGGATCCGGCTCGGGTGACGAGGTCAGCAGAACCCGGGTATACGGATGGCGCGGATTGTCAAATATTTCATCTGTGGGGCCGGTTTCGACAAATCGCCCGAGATACATGATGGCCATGTGGTCAGAGGTATGCCTGACCACCGATAAATTATGGGTGATCACCAGAAAGCTGATCCCCAGTTCTTGCTGAAGCCGGTACATCAGATTGAGGATTTCACCCTGGACCGACACATCCAATCCGGCCGTGGGTTCGTCAGCAATGATCAGTTTGGGGTTCAATGCCAGTGCCCGGGCAACACCCACCCGCCGTGCCTGTCCGCCACTGAGCTGGTAGGGATAGGATTTTAAAAAGGTTGCCGGCAGATTGACAAGCTCCAACAGTTCTTTTGCCTTTTGCCTGGTGTCCTGAATGGACACGCCATGAATGTTAAAGGGTTCTGTCACGATGGACTGAACACTTAGCCGGGGGCTCAAACAGCCGACCGGATCCTGGAACATCATGGCAATATCCCGTTTGATGGGTTTGAATGATGCGTCATTCAAGCCCAGGACATTTTTTCCGTTAAAGGTGATCCGTCCCTCATCCGGCGTCACCAGGCCAAGAATGGAGCGGGCAAGGGTGGTTTTACCTGCTCCGCTTTCACCGACCAGGGAAAAGGTCTCCCCTTTGCCGATGGTCATGGATGCACTACATACGGCTTCGATGAAGGGATCATGATCCCTGTCCAGGAGGGCTTTGACAAATCCTTTGGTCCTGAACCGGATTTTTACATTCTCAAGTTCGAGTAGCTGTGTCATTATTCCCTCCCTGCCTGGCTCAGATGGCATTTGACAACATGGCCGGATGACATCTGAGTCAGGGGCGGCAGTGTCAG
>QZLA01000016.1 GCA_004796375.1 Desulfobacteraceae bacterium | reverse complement strand
GCGATTCTGCCGTCCAGCAGGCCGCACACCATTCCCTCAAGCTCGAAACCGACACTGCGTTCAATATCTCTCACCTGCCAGTGGTGATCCGGGGTCATGTTCCTGAAAACAACTTCAACCGGTGAGTCACCCGTAATCTCAACGGCGGTTGCATTGCCGAAATATCTTGGGTTCAATCCAGTGCACGCCATGCGGGAGGGACCCGTACATCGACCACAGGATGTAAGCATTGAAAGCATCCCGGCAATGCCGCCTGCCACACTTAAAGTGAGCACCTGTGTCTCTTCACAATATTTCACCCGGGTATTACCCATACCGATATATTTTATACGGCTTCCGCATGGATATTCAGCCTCCTTTCGGGGGCAGTCGTACCACCAGTTGATAAGCTTATATAACAGAACCGGCTGAGTGCCGATGTAATACATTTCCCGGCCTGCCTGGGCATTGGCTGGCTTCGGATGAGCACAGCACAGAATCGAAATAAAAACAGCGCCTGTTAAAAAAGGTGAAACCCACCGGGCTGTTTTAGATAATATCCGCATGGTCGGCTTTACTACTTTCATCAGACCAACCCTCCTGTGCGCACACGGTTTTGACAAGCCGCCTGAACCATTGGTGAACGGGATCCTTGTCATTTCTCGAATGCCAGTACTGGCGGGCGGTAAATCGCGTATCCAGTCCGCGAACGGGATAAATATCAAACCCGAAGGCCTTTTGATACACCCGGGCGATCTTGTTTGCAACAATACCGATGTGATTCGAACCCGCGACGATCAACGGAATCAGGGTTTCCTGGTCTGTGGTAAAGGTGGTTTTGATATCGATTTTCTCTTTGTCCAGATGTTGAAAGATATCCGTGGTTTCATGCTGGGCCACCTGAAGCCGGATCAGAGAATACCGCGAAATATTATCAGGGGTGATTGCATGTTCCGGGACCCGGGTAGAGCGGC
This sequence comes from Desulfobacteraceae bacterium, assembly GCA_004796375.1. Lineage (GTDB taxonomy): Bacteria > Desulfobacterota > Desulfobacteria > Desulfobacterales > Desulfobacteraceae > MADRE2. The sequence continues at coordinate 15,968 of QZLA01000016.1, read as the reverse complement.
CCGCAATGCAGACCTCCTGGTCATCAAAAAGCCGCTGCTGTTTCAACCCGGACCGATTTATGGGAGAGCAGCCAATGGCCAGGTCAATGCTTCCCTCCTCGAGAAAGTCGGCCTTCTGGCCGGCACCGGCGTGTCGGGTAAACACACGGATCATCGGTGCCTGCTGTTCAAGCGCAGCCAGCAGCCGGGGAAGGACAACAACACCGGTGTAATTGGTTAGACCCAGCATAAAGGCCCGGGATGAACGCGTGGGATCTGAGTGTCCCCGGTCCTCCACTGCATGACGAAGTCGTTCCAGCGAACGACCCATACGCCCATGAATCCTTTCTGCCTTTGCCGTGGGGACCATGATATTTTTTTCCCTGACAAACAGGGGATCGTCGAAAAACTCTCTGAGTTTCGCAAGAGAGTGGCTGATTGCCGGCTGGCTCAGGCCCATGATTTTTGCCACGCGGGTGAGTGTTTTTTCCCTGTAGAGGCTGTCAAATATTTTAATCAGGTTGAGGTCCAACCGGTCAAAATTCATGCGGTGCATACCCTTCATAAGCAAGGCTTATTGGAATTTAAAATCACTATTCGCTAATCTAATGTGCCATAGTCAAAAGCAAAAAAAAAGTATAAAACCAAAACCCATCAAGGATACGACAAATGATGCAGCAGGGGATAGTAAGAGGCCGGAACGAAACATCTGCTAAATCGCTGTGGCCGTTCATGGGCGCTGCGTTCTGCGGAAAACTGACCGTTAATACCGCCAAACGGATGATGTATCCGTTTGCCCCGGCCATTGCACGGGGCCTTGGCGTGGACCTGGGTGCGGTCACCGCCGTCATTGCACTGAACCAGGCAAGCTCGCTTGCGGCACCCCTGGTGGTGATGCTTTCAGGGAGGATCGGCTACCGCCTGCTTCTGCTCTACGCACTGATGCTTTTCTGCATCGCCATGACAGCTGCGGGCCTGATACCGGTTTACGGTATCGTGATGGCGGCATTTCTGGTGACCGGACTGTCCAAAAGCATCATCGATCCGGTATTCCAGGCGATTGCCGGCACCCTTGTCCCTTTTGAAAAGCGGGGCCGGGCCATTGGCATCATGGAAACAGCCTGGGCCGGGTCCTCCCTGGCGGGCCTTCCCTTAACCGGCATCCTGATTGAACGGCTCGGCTGGCAGGCCCCCTTCTGGCTCTTTGCCGCCCTGTCCCTGGCCTGTTTTTATGCGGTCCTGTCTCTGCTGCCCCGGGATATGCCGAAAACAAAAGTCCCCCGCAACCGCCAGGGCAAAAGATCCCTGTTACCGGAGACCTGGAAAACCGTCCTGAAGGAACCGGCAGCAAGGCAAATGATGCTCTTTGCGTTTTTTATCTGCCTGGCCAATGACAACCTTTTTGTGGTCTACGGCATCTGGTTTGAACACAGTTTTAACTTAAGCCTGACCGCCATTGGGTTCGGGGCCGTGCTGATCGGCCTGTCCGAGGTGGCCGGTGAGATGTTTACGGTGTTTTTCAGCGACCGGATCGGTCTGAAACGAACCATCATTTCAGGAACCCTTGCCGTGTCCCTGTGCTACTGCCTTCTGATCTGGACGGGAAATTTCCTTTGGCCGGCCCTCATCAGCCTCTTCATGGTGTTTTTCACCTTTGAGTTCACCATCGTTTCCTCCATGGGGCTGGCAACGGAACTTCTCCCCCAACACCGTGCATCGTTTTTATCCCTCTATTTTGCTTCAACAGGCATCGGGCGGCTTGTTGGCGTGATTTCAGGCAGTTTTCTCTGGGAGCATGCCGGACTTGAGGGGGTCTGCATCCTGTCCGGCACTGTCAGCCTCCTGGGTCTGCTGGCCCTGTTGAAACGGCCGGGCTAACCCCCATGGGTTGAAACGACGCCCGCATATGTGATAATGATTCAGGCACTATCGGGGGATGGGGAATTAACGCTCCAGCACTTCCCGGATTTTGTGGGAAAAGTCGATTACGCTGTAGGGTTTGAGGATATACCCCTTACAGCCGGCATTGAGCATCTCCTGGGCTTTGTCGTCAATGGAATACCCGGTGGACAGCAGCACCTTCACATCCGGATTGATCTGCTTGAGAACCTTGAAGGTTTCGAGCCCGTTCATCTCCGGCATGATCATATCCAGGATCACCAGGTTAAACCGGCCCTTGTTGGCCTTGTAGATCTCTATGGCTTTCTGGCCCGAATCGGCCGTGGTCACGGCATATCCGAGAGCTTTGCAGATTTCACGCCCCACCGTGAGGATCCGCTCCTCATCATCCACCAGCAGAATGGACTCATTGCCCATCAGCATCTGATCGCTTTTCTCGGGAATATCAGGGCTTTCCGTGATCTCGTTCAACGGCAGGATAATGGCAAAGGATGAGCCGACACCCGGGGAACTCCAGACATCAATGGCCCCGTTGTGATTCATGATGATCTCTTTGGCAAAGGTCAGGCCCAGTCCCTTTTTCTCGGGGAATTTTTTATGATCTGCCGTAAAAAAGGGCGTGAATACATTTTCGACCACCTCTTTATCCATTCCAATTCCGGTGTCGGAAATGGTTATCTTGACAAACATACCCGGCGCCACCCCATAGGATTCGGCATTGGAGTTCAGGATCTTGGCTGACTCGCTCACCACCGTCAATTTGCCGCCGTCGGGCATGGCCATGATGGCATTGATGATGATACTGTTAAACACCTGCTCCATTTTCTGGGTATCGGCATTCACAATAAGGATCTGGGTGGCCAGGTTTGCGTCCAGGGTGATTTTCCGGCCGGCAAGATCCAAATTCTCAAGGATTTTGCGGATCAGGCGGTTGATATCGATGGGAGCGGTGTAATACTCATCCACCCGGGCAAATCCCAGGAGCTGATCGGCGATATCCGAGCCTTTGTCAATACAGTTGATGATCTCCATGACATGGGGATGCAGCGGATCGGTTGGGGTGATGCTGTTGAGCATCAGGGATGCCCGTCCCTTGATGGCGGACAGCAGGTTGTTCAGGTCGTGGGCAATCCCGCTGGCAAGGGATTCCACAGCATCGGGTTTTTCTTTTTGTAAGCGGATATGCTCCATTAAATCGCCTCTTTGACTCCTTTATTCATCTTTTTTAATCTTACATGTTTCATCAAAGACCGTGGATCAATCCAAAGAAATGATCCCCTCTTTTATGGCATATTTTGTCAGTCCGGCAATGCTGTAAATATTGAGCTTTTTCATGATGTTCCGGCGATGGGTCTCGATGGTTTTTGTACTGACATGCAGTGCATCTGCAATATCCTTGGTCTTTGCCCCTTCGGCGATCAGCTGCAGTACCTCGCGTTCCTTTTCCGTCATCTGCTTGAAAACCGGTGTATAGGTATCCTCCGGATTTGCCATGTGGGATTCCACATAGGTCCGGGCAATGGCCGGACTCAAGTAGAAATTACCTTTGATCACCTCCTGGATCGCCTGGTACAGCTCTTTAAACGCACACTCCTTGAGGATATAGGCAGAAGCCCCGGCCACAAACATGTCATCAATGAACTTCTTGGTTGAGTGCATGGACAATGCAATGACCCGGGTATCGGGAATCTCTTTTTTGATGCGTGAGGTGGCTTCCATCCCGTTAAGATCCGGCATGCTGATATCCATCATGACAATATCCGGTTCCAGATCAATGGCCAGGTCCACAGCTTCCCTGCCGTTCTGGGCAATGCCGATAACGGATATGTTCTGCTTTTCCAGAAGGCTTTTAAGCCCCTCACGGATAATGGCATGGTCGTCGGCTATGATCACTTTAATATCCATTACTTCAATTATTTAGTAAAAAATTCACTAAACTTCAAGTCATTGAGGCATGAAAATTTAATTTATCCTACTATTTTTATTGACAAAACAAATTCATAATCTATAATGACTTTCCATTATGAACCGCGTGAAAACAGAAAACAAAATCAAACCCGCAGCCCGGGCTGCGTCTGAAACCTGGTGGTGGTGGTATCCTAGCTGCCTGCAGTTTGGTTTTCTGTCAAACATTTAGACTGAATAATAATCAAAGCTGCAGACAACGCTGCAGCTCGATTTTAGATGACAAGGCTGCAGACTTTTTGCAGCCTTTTTTATTACTCAGCATGATGATAAAATTTTTTAAACCCACGGAGGGCAACAATGCTGGTAGTCATGAAAAAAGGTGCAACTGAAGAAAATATCCAGGCCGCAGTCAATTCTATTGAAAAACGAGGATATGAAGCACGCCCCATCCCTGGCGGAGACCGGGTGTCCATTGGCATTCTCCATAATAAGGGGTCTGTGGATGCTGCCCACTTCATGGGGCTGGAGGGCGTCAAGGAAGTGATTGCCGTGACCAAGCCCTATAAACTGGTCAGTCGGGAGATCAAACCGGAAAAAACCGTCATCAAGGTGGGGAACGCGGTATTTGGTGACGGCACCCTGCCGGTGATCTCCGGCCCGTGCGCAGTTGAATCCCAGGAGCAGGTGATTGAAATCGCCCGTGCAGTTAAAGCAGCCGGGGCGCAAGTGTTCCGGGGCGGTGCATTCAAGCCCAGAACCTCTCCGTACTCTTTCCAGGGCCATGGCGTCAAAGGCCTGGAGTTCCTGGCAAAAGCCAGGGAGGAGACCGGGCTGCCTTTTGCCACCGAAGTCATGGATATCGAGAACTTTCCCGCCGTGGAGGAGCATGCAGACATCGTACAGATCGGTACCCGGAACATGCAGAACTTTTCCCTGCTCAAACGTGCCGGAAAATCCTTCAGGCCGATCATTCTCAAGCGGGGTATGTCCGCCACACTCCAGGAGTGGCTCATGGCTGCGGAATATATCATGGAGGAGGGAAATCCCAATGTGATCCTGTGTGAACGCGGGGTCCGCACCTTTGTCAGGCACAGCAGAAACACCCTGGACCTGTCCGTCATTCCGGCCGCCAAGAAGGAAACCCACCTGCCCCTGATTGTGGATCCCAGCCATGCCGCCGGTGTCCGGGACCAGGTGATCCCTCTGGCCCTGGCCTCTGCAGCCATAGGTGCGGACGGGGTAATGATTGAAGTACACCATAAACCGGAAGAGGCCATGAGTGACGGCGCCCAGTCCCTCTATCCTGACCAGTTTGCCGACCTGATGAAGAAAATGACCGCCATCCATGCCCTGGCAGGACAGGGGTCATGAAAACCTTTTGTGTTGAAAACCCCCTCAAGCGCTCTCTGATTCATGTGGGGGAGCGCCTGACAAACGTTGCCGCCTATCTGCCGGATAAACGTTGTGTGATCATTACGGATGACAATGTATCACGCCTGTATGCCCATGAGTTTCCCAGGGCTGATGTGATCACCATCGGTACGGGGGAAAAGATCAAGACCCTTGCCACCATCGAATCGATCTGCCGGCAGCTCATTGACCTGGGATGTGACAGGCAGACCTTTATCCTGGGTATTGGGGGCGGCATTCTTTGCGACATTGCAGGCTTTGCCGCATCGGTTTTCATGCGCGGGGTATCATTCGGATTTGTTTCCACCACCCTGCTCTCCCAGGTGGATGCCAGTGTGGGCGGTAAAAACGGTGTCAACCAGGACGCCTATAAAAACATGATCGGTGTATTTGCCCAGCCTGATTTTGTGATCTGTGATATCTCCATGCTGTCCACCCTGCCTGAAGCGGAAATCTCCAACGGCCTGGGCGAGATCGTGAAGCATGGACTGATCTCTGACAAGGCCCTTTTTTCGTTCCTTGAAGCCCATGCGGCCCAGGCCCTGGCACTGGATCCGGATACCACCTTCCGGCTGGTCAGTGATAGTGTGCGCATTAAATCTGCGGTGGTCCAGGCCGATGAAAAAGAGGCCGGGGAGCGCAGAAAACTCAACTTCGGCCATACCCTGGGGCATGCCATGGAAAAGATCCGGCCTGACGGGCATGGCCGGGCTGTCAGCATGGGCATGGTGGCTGCACTCAAATTTTCCCGGGAAAAAACAGGCCTTCCGGGTGAGGTCATCAATCGTACCCTGGACCTGCTCAATCGCCTGGACCTTCCGGTGACCCTGGATTTTAAGGCAGAAGATATCATTACCGCTGTATCCCGTGACAAGAAAAAGGAAAACCAGCAGATGTTTTTCGTGTTTCTGGAAGCGATCGGAAAAGCCGTGGTGGAAAAGGTGAAACTGACTGAACTGAACCGGTTTATCCACAAAATATATCAGTGATTTCCCAAACCAGCCATTTAAAATGGCTTTCTAAGGGAGACCCCTAAAGGTCATCATAAAGCACCAGCCTGAATCCGAGGTTATGCCCTGTGATTCCCGGTAGACTTTTCTCCCGGTATCTGCATGATACCCTGTCGGCATTATCTGTCCAGGATCCGCCTCGGACCACCCGGGCATCATTGGGGTTGCCCTGAATCCATGATTGTTTCATGGTGTGGCGTGTATATGCGTCCTTGACATATGCATCCGCACACCACTCCCTGACATTACCGTTCATATCATACAATCCCAGCCGGTTGGGTGGATAGCTGCCTGTGGGTGCGGTCCGGCCGCGGTATTCACCGGCATCACAGGTCCCGCAATTGGCCATGGGCCTGGGCCGCTCCTGAAGGGAGTCCCTTTGGTCCATGGTTTCAGCACGGCGCCGTTTCCCGATGCATGCATATTCCCACTGGGCTTCCGTGGGCAGGGCAACCCGGTGGGGCCCTGCTTCTGCCATGCGTTCATTTGCCCGGTCGAGAAACTCCTGGATATCATAAAAGGAAACCGATTCAACCGGATAGCCCGTACCGGACCGGTTGAAAAACGATGGGTTATCCCCCATCACCGCCTCCCACTGGGCCTGGGTGACTTCGAACTGTCCCATCCAGAACCCTTTCTGGCAGACCTTGTGCTTTGGTGAGGCATTTTTGGGGCAACGCGTTTTCCGATCCTTTGCCAACGGGCTGCATCCCATATTGAAACACCCCTTTGGCACCCAGACGAAGTGTATCCCCAGGACCGGCTCAACCATTACATCCCCCGGCTGGTTCCTGACCACCATCATGAGCCCGCCCTCCAGGCTTTCGCAGGCCCGGGGATATTGCCACAGCTGAAGGTCGTTCCAGATGGTCCGGGCCTGCTCCCATCCATTGTCATAGGCCCGCTTGATCCAGCATGCCGCTTCATAAGGATCCTTGAGCACCCCCCGCCCGTAGTAATAGGCCAGCCCCAGCTCACATTGGGCAGCCGGATCACCGTCCCGGGCCGTCTGCAACAGGGCGCACATCCGGTCCGATGATGTCAGGCTGCTGCTCATGCTCCTGGAGGGCAGTACGAACCAGTTGAACCCGATTAGGAGGATCACCAGTGCACATGTCATCTGTTTGAAAAGGCAGCGGTATGTATTCATGATTATCCTTTAATAATATCCGGAATTTTTAACATAATCCGCCTGTCATTCTACCTTCATAAAATAATTTAAGGCAAGAGATAGATCATTTGACAAAGAATAAATATGAACATATATTTACCCAAGATTTTAAACCCCAACAATTAAGGAACCCAAAGCATGTCTGATAATATTGCCGAAATTTCTGATGATTCGTTTGAAGCTGAAGTACTGAACGCTGACCAACCCGTGATGGTTGATTTCTGGGCGCCCTGGTGCGGACCGTGCAAGGCGATCTCACCCTCCATTGAAGCCCTTGAAAAGGACTTTGGCAGCCAGATGAAGTTCGTCAAAGTGAATGTGGATGAAAATCCGATCAGCCCCAGCAAATACGGTGTTCAAGCCATCCCCACCCTGATTTTCTTCAAAAACGGTGAAATTGCCGACCAGATCACCGGCATGGTTGCAAAGGAAAAACTCGAGGAGACCATTAAAGGCGTTCTCTAAGGAGGTATAGATGTCAACCCCTGAATATGACCTGATCGTTATTGGTGCAGGACCGGCAGGATTGACCGCCGGCATGTATGCTGCCCGTGCCAGGATGAAAGTGCTGCTGCTGGAAAAGGCTGTTCCCGGCGGGCAGATCATTGTAACCGACTGGATTGAAAATTATCCTGGATTTCCCGAAGGCATTTCAGGGTTTGATCTGGGCGAAAAAATGAAGGTCCAGGCGGAGAATCTCGGCCTTGAGATCAAAACTGCCGAGGTCCACTCCCTGGAGCTCTCCGAAGAGATCAAGACAGTTCACCTCAAGGATTCGGCCCTGACCTGTAAATCACTGATTATTGCTTCAGGTGCGTCGCCCAGGAAGCTGAATGTGGGTGAAGACAAATTCATGGGCAAAGGCGTGTCCTTTTGTGCCACCTGTGATGCCCCATTCTTCAAGGAAAAGACAGTGGTTGCAGTCGGCGGCGGAGACACCGCGGTCCAGGAAGCGGTCTATCTGGCCAAGTTTGCCAAAAAGATCTACCTGGTTCATCGCAGGGATCAGCTCAGGGCAGCCAAGATTCTCCAGGAAAGGGCCTTTGCCAACGACAAGATCGAATTTGTCTGGGACACTGTCGTTACCGGCATGGATGGATTTTTCGGTGTGGAGAACGTTCATGTCAAGAATGTCAAAACCGAGGAAGAAAAGACCATTGCGGCAAATGGTATTTTCCTTTGGGTCGGAATTCTTCCCAACAACGAGTTCATCAAAGGCACGGTTGAAACCGATGACGGCGGGTTCATCATCACGGATGCAAGCATGCGCACCAGTGTTCCGGGTGTGTTTGCGGCCGGTGATGTGAGAAATACCCCGCTGCGCCAGGTATCCACTGCGGTAGGTGACGGTGCCATTGCCGCCCTGTCTGCTGAACACTTTATCGAGAACATGGGATCATGAAAACATACAGCTGGTTTATCATTTTAGTACTGGCCCTGGTATGCTCCTCCTGCGCCTGGCTGGGATGGGGGGAGGAGGAAGAGATGAACAAAAGCGCCAACCTGCTGCTTTCAGAAGGGACCTCCTCCTTCCGTTCGGGTGATTATAAGAGCGCAGTAAGGGCCTATACCGATCTCAAAGACTGGTATCCGTTCTCTCAATACGCCATCCTGGCTGAGCTTAAAATCGCCGATGCCCACTACGAGCTTGAAGAGTATGAGGAGGCCATTTTTGCATATGAAGATTTTGAGAAAATGCATCCCAAAAATGAAGCCATCCCTTATGTTATCTATAAAACCGGACTGTGCTGGTTCGACCAGATCGGTACGGTGGACCGTGACAGTACACCGGCCAGAAAAAGCCTTGAAGTGTTCACCCGGCTCACCGACCAGTATCCCGACTCCAAGTTTTCCAGCATGGCGGAAAACAACAAAAAAGTGTGTCTGGAAAATTTGGCCGGTCATGAACTGTATGTCGCGGATTTCTATCTGAAGACCAAAAAATACCTGGCCGCTCTAAAGCGTTATGAATACCTGGCCCAGAACTTTCCCCGCACCAAGCAGGCCAAGGAAGCGCTGACCAAGATTCCTGAATGCAAAAAGCATCTGGATGAGGAGAAAATAGAAAATTAACTTTACAAGATTCTGTACTTAGTGTATAAGAGTTGGGTTAATTTTTTGTTGGAAAATTTTGTTTCAGGAGTTTATAAAGATGTCAAAACAATGTGCCATATGCAATAAAAAACCGATGGTCGGCAACAATGTCAGCCATGCTCACAACCTGAATAAAAGAAGATTCAATCCCAATCTGCAGCGGGTTCGTGCGGTTGTTAAACCTGGGTGTGTCAGAAAAATTGATGTGTGCACCAGTTGCATCAAAGCCGGAAAAGTGGTTAAAGCGCCCTAATCATTTCTGACAATCCGCTTCACGTCCGTTACTTTTTTTACCTTCTTTATATCCGCCATGATGGTTCGAAGCTGATCCGTACTTTCCACCATCATGGTAAAATAAAACGATCCAATGCCAGAATCAGAGGTATCTGTTCTGGCATTTAATATATTGCACTTGTGCTTGGATATGGCTGTGGCAATATCGGCCAGCAGGCCGTATCTGTCTGTCGTTTTAACCCGGATGCTTGCAGGGTAGGACTCTGAATAGTCCCGGCTCCACTCCACGTCGATCTGACGCTCCAGGCTCATCTTCATGACGTTGAGACATCCCTTTCGATGGATGGTCACGCCCTGACCCTGGGTGATGAAACCGATGATGGGGTCCCCGGGCAGGGGCCGGCAGCATTTGGAAAATTTTACCAGAATGTCATTCAGGCCCTTGACCACAACACCGGTGCTCTCCTTGGGCCGCTGCTTTCCTTTGATGATTTTCTTGAGCAGCCCCTCTTCTTTCTCCTCGACCTTATCCAGGTCGGGTATGGCCCGGTTCAGGATCTGCAGGGGGGTGATCTTACCAAAACCCACCTGGGCGATCAGATCATCCACACTTTTGAATCCATAGGTTTCTGCCACCTTCATGATCTCACCGGATTTGACCAGGGCATTGAAGTTCTGGTTTTTCTTCCGGAACAGTTTCTCACACATTTCCTTACCCAGGCTGTGACTGCGTTCCCTCTCCTTTGCATTGATCCACTGCCTGATCTTGGTCCTGGCCTTAACGGTTTTGACAAAATTCAGCCAATCCGAACTGGGCTCATGTCCCTTGGTGGTCAGTATTTCCACGGTATCTCCGGTCTGGAGGGGGTGCGCCAGGGGCACCAGCTTCTTATTCACCTTGGCGCCTGTGCACTCCTGGCCAACCTCGGTATGGATCAGATAGGCAAAGTCAACGGGTGTGGCATCCTTGGGAAGGGTCTTGATCTCTCCTAGAGGCGTGAATATGTAGATCTCATCCGGGTAGAGATCGATTCTCACATTCTCAAGGAACTCGTCCGGGTCCTTGAGGCTTTCCTGGTTCTCTACCAGGTTACGGATCCAGGCAAAAATCTCACCGGTATTTTCATCAATTTTGGTGCCCTCTTTGTAACTCCAATGGGCGGCAATACCGGATTCGGCAATACGGTCCATCTCCTTGGTCCGGATCTGGATCTCGACCCGCTCACCAAAGGGGCCGATCACCGTTGTATGGATGGACTGGTACATATTGGGTTTGGGATTGCCCACATAATCCTTGATTTTATTGTATATGGGCTTCCACATGGAGTGGATGATACCCATGGCGGCATAACACTGGGGAATGGTATCCAGGATGATCCGGAATGCAACAATATCATACACTTCATCAAAGGGCAGGTTCTGGGACAGCATTTTCTGGTAAATGCTGTAGTGCTGCTTGAAACGCCCCTTGATGTCACCGGTCAGGTCATTCTCCTCCATCTTGGTGGTCAGTTTGGACCGGACCGTTTCAATGTAGGTTTCCTTTTCCTCTTTCTCCTTGTTGACCAGGGTATCGATGTGTTCATACTCTTCCCGGTTGGTATAGTAGAACGCGATCTCCTCCAGCTCCTGTTTAATCCAGAAGATTCCCAGCCGTGCCGCAATAGGCGCATAAATATCAAGGGTTTCCTGGGCAATGGTGACCTGTTTCTCTTTTTTCTTGTGAAACTTCAGGGTCCGCATATTGTGCAGCCGGTCTGCCAGCTTGATCAGGACCACCCGGATATCATCCGCCATGGCCAGGATCATTTTCCGCAGACTTTCAGCCTGGTGCGCCGCCTGGTCTGAAAAGGTGAGCTTGGACAGCTTGGTCACCCCTGAAACAATGTGGGCGACTCCCGGTCCGAATATATAATCAATATCCTCTTTGGTGGTGGAGGTATCCTCGATCACATCATGGAGAAGCGCAGCAGCAATACTTTCCACATCCAGGCGCATATCAGCCAGGATATCCGCGACCTCCAGCGGATGGGACAGGTAAGGCTCACCAGACAGCCTGACCTGACCCTCGTGGGCCCGGGCCGAGTAGATATACGCCCGGTCAATGATATCGAGATCCGCCTCCGGGTTATACTCGATGATCTTGTCCAGTATGTCGGTGATCCTGATCATATGCTTTTATTAATAGGCCTTTGCAAATACGACCCGCTGGGGGCTGTCTGCATCACAATAGATGCACCTGCCCTGATCCCCCTTGTGCTCGAAGGGAAGACAGCGGATGGTCACGGACAGGTCCTGCTTGATCTTTTCCTCGCACGCCCTGGATCCGCACCAGTGGGACAGGGCAAAGCCGCCATGGGGAAGATCCGGGTGGTCGGTATACAGGCGGTAAAATTCATCCTTTGAATCAATTTCAAAGGTGTACTCCTTTTGAAAGGCAAGGGCCCGGTCAAAATAGTTCTGCTGAATCTCATCCAGAATAGCGGTTACGGAGCTGGCAAAATCGGTCTGAAGCATGGATTTTTTTTCATTGGGTGCTTTGTCGCGGCGGCCCATGAACACGGAGTTGTTGGCAATATCCTTGGGACCGATCTCCAGCCTCAAGGGGATTCCCTTTTTCACCCAGTCCCATCCCCGGGCCCCGCCGGTATCCCTATCATCAATCTCCACCACGAGTTTACGTCCGTGGTACAGGATGGAACCCAGTTCATCTTTGAGCGCCCGGACATGCGCCAGCACGTCAGCCGGATCTTCACCCTTCTTAAAAATCGGCAGAAGGACCACATGGGCCGGTGCCACCCGTGGTGGAACCACCAGACCGTCATCATCGGAATGGACCATGATCATGCCGCCGATCATCCGGGTGGATGTCCCCCAGGATGTGGTCCAGGCAAACTCCTCTTCCCCGGCTTCAGTCTGGAATTTTATATTGGACCCCTTGGCAAAGTTCTGGCCCAGAAAGTGAGAGGTTCCGGCCTGGAGGGCTTTATTATCCTGCATCATGGCTTCGATACACAGCGTATCATCTGCACCGGGGAACCGTTCGGACTCGGTTTTCCGTCCCTCGATCACCGGCATGGCCAGAAGGTCTTCAACAAAACGGGTATAGAGCTTGAGCATCATCAGGGTGCGCGCTTCGGCCTCATCTTTTGATGCGTGGGCGGTATGACCTTCCTGCCAGAGGAATTCACTGGTCCGCAGGAACATCCGGGTTCTCATCTCCCAGCGGACCACATTGGCCCACTGGTTGAGCAGGATGGGCAGATCGCGGTAACTGGAGGTCCATCGGGACATGGACTCGCCGATAATGGTTTCAGACGTGGGCCTGACAATCAGGGGCTCCTGCAGTTTGCCTGCCGGAACCAGCTTGTTGTCCTCACCATGCTCCAGCTTATGGTGGGTCACGACGGCACACTCCTTGGCAAAGCCTTCCACGTGCTCGGCTTCTTTTTCCATGTAGCTTAAGGGGATAAACAATGGAAAGTATGCATTTTTTACACCGGTTTCCTTGAACCGCTCATCCATCTGGTGCATGATGTTTTCCCACAATGCATACCCCCACGGCTTGATCACCATGCATCCTCTGACTGGTGAATTTTCAGCCATATCAGATGCTTTGACCACTTCCTGATACCAGGACGGATAATCTTCCTTCCGTGTGGGTGTGATTGCCGTTTTAACTTTTTTCCCCATTGACTGCCTCCGAATTCATTTTGTATGTTTCAACCTCTTTTAACAGCTCAGATACAAGATCCTGCTGGTCAACTTTTCTGATCACTTTTCCTTTTCTAAACAGGATACCTTTTCCGTCTCCACCGGCCAAGCCGATATCAGCTTCTTTTGCCTCACCCGGTCCGTTGACCACGCAGCCCATAATGGCGATTTTAATCGGAACCGTTGATTCAAGTAAAGCATTTTCTACCTGCTCGGCCACTGCAAACAGGTCAATGCCGCATCGGCCGCAGGTCGGGCAGGATATAATCTCAGGGCCCCGGTGGCGGATGCTCAACGCCCGTAAAATTTCATATCCGGTTCGAACCTCTTCCACCGGATCCCGGGTCAGGGATACCCTGAATGTGTCTCCAATGCCTTCTGCCAGCAGCATGCCGATACCGATGGCCGACTTGGTAATCCCTGCAAAGATCCCACCGGCTTCAGTCACCCCCAAGTGGAGCGGAACGTCTGATTCTTGTGAAAACAGTCGGCAGGCGTCTACCGTCCGCTCCACATCTGATGCTTTCAGGGACATCTTGACCTGATCAAAGCCAAAGCCCTCCAGGATCCGGACATTTTTCAGCGCACTTTCCACCATGGCCCGGGCCGTAGGCCCGTACTTTTCCTGCAGGTCTTTTTCAAGGGAACCGGCGTTCACCCCCACCCGGATAGGGACACCATGATCTTTGGCACAATCGACCACCTGTTTGATTTTATGGTCAGCACCGATATTTCCGGGATTGATTCTCAACCCCTTTGCCCCGTTTTCAGCTGCAGCAATGGCCAGGCGGTAATCAAAATGGATGTCCGCGATCAGGGGGATGGAGATCTTTTGAACAATGGCTTTAATGGCATGTGCCGCATCCATATCCGGAACCGCCACCCGGATGATCTCACATCCCGCTCTCTCAAGCCGCCGGATCTGTGACACCGTTGCCTTTACATCCTGGGTAAAGGTGTTGGTCATGGACTGCACGCTGACCGGTGCGCCTGATCCCACCGGAACATCTCCCACCATGATCCGCCGGGTGGACTTTCGTGTGTGTAACAGGGTCATCTATTTCTTTCCAATCTGTCGGGCAGGAAATTGCCTGCAAACCTTATAAATACCACAGGATCCACTCGTTGTTCAAGAAGCCATCATGGGAGTATGGCAATTTACTTGTGTACAAAACTGCCCAGGCCCTCAAAATGGGTGTTCAGAACTGTCAGGGACCGCTCGAGATTTCCAAGATTGAACACCTCGATGGATACGACCCCGGAATACTTTTCCAGCAGTGCGATCACCCGGAGCAGCACCTCATCCGGCAACCGGTCCAAGGAGAGGTGATCCTTGAAATATGTACCGTTCATGTCCACACCATGCAGGTGAATAACGGATATGCGTTCCCTGTGAGCATCAAATGTGCGTTCTAGATCATATCCGTATTTGAGAATATGCCCCATGTCCAGGCACACCTGCAGGTCAAACTCACGGATCAGGGGATCCACGAATTCAAAAGGGAAATTCAGGGTTTCCACGGAAATCTGCCGGGGATCGATCCCCTCTTTGAACAGTGCATCAAGGCTGTGGGCCGCTCGTTTCTGCCATGCCCGCACATCCTCTGGGCCGCTTGCGGGTCCGTTATAATCCAGGTGCAGGGTGTGTGTGGATGCGTTCAAGGGCCGGGTCAGGTTCATCACCTGAACGATCCGCTCCCTGGCGTGAATCCGCTGCTGCGGATCCGGGTTGGTCAGGCTGACATCCAAAGGCAGGTGGACATTGTATCCCACGTCCAGCGCTTGGGACAGGGATACCAGTTTTTGGATATCCTGCTCAGGGGGAAGTGCGTCATCGGGCATGCTTTCAAAAATCAGCAGTTCAATCTCTTCAAAATGCGCCCCAAGGCGCTCCACATTGGGAACGATATGATCCGGGTAAATAAATGAGGTGGTGCCCAGCTTGAATGCTCTGTGGCTCTGGGTGGTCATCTGTGCCTGTTCCTTTTCACCTGAAGATCCTTTGTTTTTTTACACCAGGGTTAACATGACACAGGCTGACAGGGCACTGAGGAATGAAGACAGAAGCATCAGGTCACAAGACAGGGCAATATGCCTGAACCCGGGATCCTTGAACTGGTAACCGATCCAGGGTTTCTCAAACAGGATGCCGTGGTATATGTTGGGCCCGCCCAGCCGGATGTGAAAGGCTCCGGCAAAAGCGGCCTCAGGATACCCGGCATTGGGGCTTTTATGGCGCCCTCCCTGTGAAATTGCGGTTTTCAGGCTGGACAGCGCCCTTGCCGGGCGAAGGAAGATCATGGACAAAAAAATGATCAGAACAGAGAGTCTTGCCGGAATAAAATTGGCAGCATCGTCGATTCTTGCTGCTGCCGTTCCAAAGTACTGGTAGGTCTCGTTCTTATATCCCACCATGGAATCCATGGTGTTGATCATTTTATATGCCATGGCACAGGGTACCCCGCCGATACATGCAAAAAACAACGGTGACAGCACCCCATCCACAAAATTCTCGGCCACAGTTTCAATGGATGCCCGGGTGATGGCCG